>JBOICK010000090.1:0-88161 GCA_050739895.1 Stenotrophobium sp. | reverse complement strand
GTGCAGGCCGATGAAATTCTTCGGGCGCTCGCTGGCTTCGGCCAGGCCGGTGATCGGCAGCGTCGAGGTGTTGGAGGCAAACACCTTGTCCTTGCCCAGCACCGCTTCGGCTTTCCTGGTGACGTCGGCCTTGACCGCGCGATCCTCGAACACCGCTTCGATGACCAGATCAGCACCGCGCAGGTCTTCGTAGTGGGTCGTCGCCTTGATGCGTGCCAGAAGCTCATCCTTGCCCTGTTGCGTCATGCGGCCTTTCTTCAAAGCCTTGTCGAGCAGACCGGTGGAGTAGGCCTTGCCCTTGTCGGCGGCGTCCTGCGTTGCGTCGAGCAACACCACCTCGATACCCACCTTGGCCGAGACATAGGCAATGCCGGCGCCCATCATGCCGGCGCCGAGGATGCCGAGTTTTTTCACCACGGACTTCTCGTGGCCTTGCGGACGCGAACTGCCCTTGTTGATGGCGTTGAGCTGGAACCACAGCGTGCCGATCATGTTCTTGCTGACCTGCGACACCACCAGATTGGCGAAGTAGCGGCTCTCGACTTCGCAGCCGGTGTTGAAGTCGACGATGCCGCCTTCAAACACGCAGGACATGATGTTGGTCGCAGCCGGATAGTTGCCGTAAGTCTTGGCGCCGGCCATCGATGGCGCAATCGCCCACATCTGTACATTCGCGGGGCTCTTGGAGTCGCCGCCCGGCCAGCGGAATTTTTTGTCGTCCCAGGGCTGCACCGGTTTCGGATTGGCCAGGCACCAGGCCTTGGCCTTGGCCAGCATCTCGGCGGGGTCTTCGGCCAGTTCGTGAATGATGCCCTGCTGCTTGGCCTGCGCGGCGCTGAGTTCCTTGCCTTCCAGCATCAGCGGCAGTGAGGCCTGGATGCCGATCAAACGTGGCAGGCGCTGCGTGCCACCGCCTCCGGGCAACAAGCCGAGCTTGACTTCCGGCAGACCAAACTTGGCCTTGGGATTATTGAGAGCGATACGATAATGACAGGCCAGCGCCAGTTCCAAGCCACCGCCCAGCGCAGTGCCGTTGAGCGCTGCGACAACCGGCCGGCCGCACAGTTCCAGCTTGCGCAGAAAGCCCTTGTAGGCTTCGGCCATCTCGAAGGCGATCTTCGGATCAGTGATCGCGAAAACTTTTTCGATGTCGGCGCCGGCGAGAAATTCCTTCTTGCCGGAAGTGATGATCACGCCCTTGATGCTGGCGTCGCTCTCGATCCTGGCGATGCTCTCGGCAAAAGGCTTGGTCAGTTCGTCGTTGAGCACGTTCATCGAACGGCCCGGCATGTCCAGCGTCAGGGTGACGATACCGTCGCTGTCTTTGTTGAAATTCACACTCATGTTTCTTGCCCCTGTCCTTTAGACGCGTTCAATGATGGTGGCGATGCCCATGCCGCCGCCGACGCACAGGCTGGCGAGGCCAACCTGCTTGCCGGTGCGTTCCAGTTCATCGAGCAGGGTGCCGAGAATGATGCAGCCGGTGGCGCCGAGCGGATGGCCCATGGCGATGGCGCCGCCGTTGACGTTGACCTTGTCCATGTCGATGCCGAGGTCGCGCACGGCGTGCATCACCACCGCGGCAAAGGCTTCGTTGATCTCGAACAGGTCAATGTCGTTGACCGTCATTTTTGCCTTGGCCAGCACCTTGCGCACAGCCGGCGCGATACCGGTCAGCATGATCGTCGGCTCGGAGCCGGTGACGGCGGTGGCAACGATGCGCGCACGCGGCTTCAGCTTGAGCTTCTTGCCGATCTTGGCATTGCCGACCAGCATCAGTGCAGCACCGTCAACGATGCCGGAGCTATTGCCGGCGTGATGCACATGAATGATTTTCTCGACCGTGGTGTATTTGCGCATGGCCGTGGCGTCGAAGCCCATCTGCCCCATCTGCTCGAACGACGGCTTGAGTGTCGCCAGCGCTTCCATGGTGGAGTCGGCGCGGATGAATTCGTCATGGTCGAGCAGGGTCATGCCGTTGAGATCCTTCACCGGTACGATCGTGTTCTTGAAGCGGCCTTCGGCCTGTGCCTTGCTGGCATTTTTCTGCGAACGCAGCGCAAAGGCGTCCACGTCCTGGCGCGAAAATCCATCAAGTGTCGCGATCAGGTCAGCGCCGATGCCCTGCGGGGTGAAGCCGGTAATCGTGTTCACGCGCGGGTCCATCGCCCAGGCGCCGCCATCCGAGCCCATCGCCCAGCGTGACATGCTCTCGACGCCGCCACCGACCACCAAATCTTCAAAGCCGGACGCAACTTTTTGCGCGGCGAGATTCACCGACTCGAGTCCGGAGGCGCAGAAGCGCGATTGCGTGACGCCTGCCACCGACTGGTCCCAGCCGGCAACCATCACCGCGGTGCGTGCGATGTCCGCACCCTGTTCGCCGACCGGCGTGACGCAGCCCAGCACGACATCGTCCACCTTGGAGGTGTCGAGGTTATTGCGCGTTTTCAGCGCATCCAACAGATTGTGGAGCAGGTGTACCGGCGTGGCCTGATGCAGGCTGCCATCCTTCTTGCCCTTGCCGCGCGGTGTGCGCACGGCGTCGAAAATCAACGCGTCAGTCATGGGGGAGTCTCAGTTGCGCAGATTGGTAACGTAAATTACCATTTACACGGCCGTGTCGACCAGAGCAGTTTGCATCGGCTCTGGAACAGGTCCGTGTGCATGGCAGAAATAATGTGCAATGCAGCATAAACAAGATAAGTCCTCAAGGTCAATGGCCGCTGCGCTATCGCGGGGCTACAGGGAGTAACAGGGATTACTTATGTGGTCAAAATCAGCGATATCACAGAAATCAGACAGGCCACGGCTTGATGCCGAGACCCGCACCCGCATCGAGCAGGCGGTGCTCGACATCTTCGCGGAGCGCGAATTTCACCGCGTTGGCCTGATCGAGATCGCACGTGGTGCGAATGTTTCGCTGCAAACGATTTACAAGTACTACGGCAGCAAGGAGGCGCTGCTGTTCTCCAGCCTGGATTCATGGCTCGGACGCCTGGCCGTGCGCATGATCGATCACCTGCAGGGCATCGAGGACTACAAGGAAAAATTCCGCAAGGTGTTCTGGGTCGTGCTGGATTTCTTCGACCAGAACCCCAAGGTCGCGCAGATGATGATGAGCTCGGTCTACGTCAACACCTGGCGCAAGCAGGACACCTACCAGAATCCGGTACTGTTCGGCACGTTCATGAAAGTGCTGGGCGAGGGCCGCGCGCGCGGCGTGCTCAACGACGAGGTCGATGAAAAATATCTGCTCGACTATATCTTCGGCATTACTGGTCGCTTGGTGCAGATGCACATTCATCGCGGCCAGAAAGAGCCGTTGACCAAGAATGCCACGGTGTTGTTCGAGATGCTGTGGCGTGCGATTGCCAAGCCGGGAAAAGCCTGAAGTTTGCGACATGGACATGTTGTGCACACGGATCAATGCGGTTTTTGTCGGCAGTGTCAGGCCGATGCCGGGCGATGGCCGGCCCACCGGTATCTTCAAGCAGCCGGTTGCGTGCCGCGTGCACGTGGGACCTTTGGGTCTGCAAGGCGATCAGCAGGCTGATCTGCGGGTGCACGGCGGGCCGGAAAAGGCTGTGCATCATTTCCCGGCTCACAATCTTGCACGTCTGGCACAGGCTTTTCCCGGGCAGGCGGCACAGTTTGTAGCCGGCAGCATGGGTGAAAATATTTCGACCGCTGAGTGGGATGAGAGCACGGTCTGCATCGGCGATGAGTTCCGCATGGGCACGGCGCGGGTGCAATTGAGCCAGCCGCGTTCGCCTTGTTGGAAAATCGATGCGCGGCATGCCGTCGAAGGCATCACGCTCCATGTCCACACGCACGGCATCGCCGGCTGGTATTACCGCGTGCTGGAGGAAGGCGCAGTCGCAGCGGGCGACAGCCTTGAGCTGTTGCGGCGCAATCCGGCACCGGTGACGCTGCGACAATACTGGGATCTGATTCACACTCATCGGCCCGGCGCTGAACAGCTGCAGCGGGTCATGGATACTCCGGGCCTTGCTCCGGCAATTCGTGCACGTTTGCAGCAGCGCCTGCAGTGGCTACGCAATAACGGCAGCGCCAGCCGCTAAAGCAGCTTCAGCACGTTTTCCGGCGGACGGCCGATTGCGGCACGGCCGTTGATGACGACAATCGGGCGCTCGAGCAGCTTGGGGTGGCTGACCAGCACATCCAGCCACTGCTCGTCGCTGTAGCCGTTGTCGGCCGTCAGCCCCAGCTCCGAAAACAAGTCGTCCTTGGTGCGCACGATCTGCAGCGGCTTGACGCCGAGCAGCCTGCACAGTTCGCGCAGTTCATCCTTGCCCGGCGGCTGGCCGAGATATTCGACGACTTCGACCTCGGCGTCACGCTCTTGCAGCAGCTTGAGGGTTTCGCGGCTCTTGGAGCAGCGCGGGTTATGCAGAATCAGGTTGCGCATTTCAATTCGGTTTCAGGGTGCGGATAAAGAATTCGGTCTGGTCTTTCGAGACCTGTTCAAACATCGGCGGCACATAAATATCGAAGTGTCCCACCGGATAACGTTTCACGGTGACTTTGTCGGGCGCGCGCCGGGCGCCGTCTTCCATCGCTGATGGCGGCACCACCACGTCTTTTGTGGCGATGCAGAACAGGGCGGGGCAGGGCAGCCGCGGCGTCATCTTGTTGGGGCGGTACGCGGCAAGCGTCAGCGCCCAGCTGGTGCTGATTTCGTTTTTCCATTCCGGTGGCGTGATCCGCAGATAACCGGGTTTGGAGTCGGGTGTGGTCAGCGCCGCGACCTCGCCGGGCAGGCCGACCACCGGCATCGTCACGCGACCCATGCCCAGCGTGCTGCGGGTCGCGTCGGCGAGGCCGTAGGCGCTGAGCCGAAGTGCCGCAACAACGCCGCACTGGCGGATCAGGTTGAACAGCGAGGCAACGCCATCCATCATCGCGCCCTGCGAACTGACCGCGGCGATTTTGCCGTCGGCCACCGCCGCCGCGACCGCGTGCGAACCCGAGAACGAGCTGCCCCAGGTGGCGATGCGCGTGCCGTCGACATCGCTCATGCGCCTTGCGTAAGCAATCGCCGCAGCCCAGTCCTGCAATTGCGCGCGCACCGAGACGACCTGGCGCGGCTCGCCGTCGCTCTTGCCGAAGTAGCGGTAGTCGAAGCACAGCACATGAAAGCCGGCTGCCGCGAAGCAACGTGCGAACGGTTCCAGTCCGGCTGCGCGTGTGCCGCCGAGGCCGTGCGCCATGACGATGCAGGGTACGCCGGCGCTGTTGCGCATGTTGTCGTTTGCCGCTTCGAAATGACCGGCGCGGATGCGCGTGCCGTGGCTCTCGAAGGCGATTTCGTTGATGCGGATGTCCATGCGCAGTTCCGGTTTGCGAGATTGCAAAAGCTTACGCGCAAAGCGCTGGATTGGTTGCGGAGAAAGTCAGCGGTGAGTGCGTGGGCATCACCCGCTATCGCTGGAATCCACAGAAAGATTGTTACTAATTATAATATAAATTATGTATTATAATATAAAATATAACATCATTGCATGCTCGAGTATCCACAGCGGGTCGGTACTCGCATCCTGTCATCGGCCCCGCCCCGCCAGAAGTGTTGCGCGTTGCCGCGCCTCGCGGATATGGCATCAGGCTCAATCCTCGGCGGGATGGCAGGCATCCCATAGCGCTTGCCCCAGCCGCGAGATTTTCAGGCTCTGCCGCACGATGCTTGCTTTCTGCCTGCCGGCGGTCTTGACCCGCTCGATCGCCGTGGTGATGGCGGAATCGGTTTCGAGAATCTGGTACTTGACCAGCAGCGAGGGCTCTTCCGGACCCGTCTCCACCAGGCCCAGGTTGCGCAGGCGAGTGACGTAGGTTGGTGTCTCGCTGGCCCACTGGACGCCGGCAACTTTGCCGATGTTGGACACGTTCTGCACGACCTGGCGCGTGGACGCGCCGAACAGCGATGCGGCCGCGACATGGATCAGGGGGTGGGCGGCGCCATCCGACAGCGCGGACAGGATTCTGGCCTCATCCGGAACCAGGGTCTTCAAGACCGAGAGGAAATACTCGGTCTCGCATTCTTCCTGGGACTGGTCAGTGGAGCGCTCGAGCAGGTCGCGCATGAGTTCTCGCAGATTCCCGCCTGAGTGCACGACCGAAACTGCGGTGTCAGACTTCAGCGCGGACCCTCCAGCATCGCTGCCCGTTGGCTCTTCGCCCTGCAGATCTGCCCGTACATGCTTGATCTCGCGCAGCAACACACGTTCGAGAAAATCCAGTTGACGCCGAACCAGGCGCCGCGCAGGGCGCAGCAGGGACTGCATCAAGCCCGGTTCGGCCGCTTCGGCGTCCGGCCCGGCGCGCTTGCTACCACGCTCACGCCCTTTCGTCCCGGGATTCCGAAAACGTGGCGGCATATCCGTCATGGCGGCGCGATGATCTCAGTGCATACCGCCGAGATGCAACATGATCTGCACCTGCAACTCGCCGACGATGCAGCCGAGCACCGCGCCGACCGTGATCAGGATCCACTCATCCTGCTGGAACGCAGGACGCAGCAGCCCTTCGAACTCCTCCGGCGTCAACTCCTTCATCTTCTCGGAAAGGTTCTTCTCGATCGCCATGGCGTCGGTCGCGTATTGCTCCACGTATTTCATGGTTTCCGGCAGCCGCTCGATGATCTTGTTGGCGACCATGACTTTCATTTCGTGGTACTTGACGCTGCCGACGGCGAACACGACAAAGGGCTTGGCGACGCTGGCCTGTTCGTCCACAACCCTTTGCACCTGTTTCTGGATCATGGCGAAGAGCTTGTCGGACAGCGGGCCGTGCAGGACGGAGTTGATGATGTTGGACGGTGTGAGGACTTCCTTGGCGATGAGCCGGCCATATTCGCCCGCCACTTCCTTGCGGCGCTTCAGAAACAGCCCCTGCCAGGTGAACACGCCGAGATAGCGCGTCGGATGCTTGGGTTCGAACACCATGCGCAGTGCGAGCCAATCGGTGAGCCAGCCGGTCAGGCCGCCGAAAATGGGCATCACTAGAGGTGAGTGCGTCACCGCCCAGGTGAGGGCCTGGAGACAGCCGAGCATGAAGCCAAAGTACAGTCCGGAGTTGCGGATGAAACGGAATTCGCCCTTGCCGACATCAAGGAAAATTCGATTCAGCAACTTCTTGTCCTTGATCAGGTTGCTGACCACCATGTCCTTGAGGTCGAACACCTTGCGCACGTTCTTCTGAATCTCGGCCATGATGTCGCGGATCAGGTTGGGCGCCTCATCTTGGATGCGTTTGATCAGCAGACGTTTCACCGTCTCCGGCGCAGCCTGCCACAAGCCCGGCGAATAGATTTGGGCGACTTCGCGCGTGATGTCCTCGACCGCTTCCAGCAAGGGCTGTTCGATTTCCTGAGCAACACGCTGAGCGTCAAGCCGGGCGAATAGGTCTTCCGGCCTGAGCAGCTTCTGCGTCAGTGTGTCCACCGCGATGCCGGCCATGCGCGCCGCATTGCGCGGAACAATGCCCTGCCAGCCCAGGTAGGGTGGTTTGCCGACGAACTCGATGGGCTCGAACATCATGCGGATGGCGATGATCTTGGTAACGAATCCAATCGTCGCCGCCACGAAGGGCATCGACAGGTAGATGATCCAGTTGTGCTGGACGTCGACCACAATCTCGTGCAGGTTTTGCATGCTTTCCCCCTTTGCTTATTGTCGCCTGCTGACTCCTGCCGCTGACCTGATCGGGGAACGGCTGGCAAACCCCGGCTTAGCCGAGTATAGGCAAGCGCCGCTGCCGCGCAAGCCGCGAGACCCCCTCGTGGATGCGTTGTCGCACCTCGTCGTAAATCTTGTTCACGTAGGCATCGTCTTTGGCGCGTCCGGGATCGAATCGCCCCGACTATCTCGGAGGCTCGAAACTTTGAGAGGATGGAGCGATGAACAAAGCAGCGAGGTACTCACCTGAGGTGAGGGAGCGAGCGGCGCGCCACGTTGCTGAGCATGATCGCCAACCGTTCCAGTCTGGGCGACTGGCTGCACATGATGATGCGCGAGGCAGCGGACGGGCAGACCTCACTGGACGAGCTCGCCAAGATACTTAACCTGTCGCCGCGTACTGTGGAGCGGCGTTTGAACCAGGAAGGCCGGGGTTTCCGCGAGATTGCGCAGCGCGCGCGTTTCGATCACGCCTGCGATCTTTTGCGCGCGGCCATCTCGGTATCCCCCAGATCGCCTATCAGCTCGGTTATGGCGATTCCGCCAATTTTACGCGCGCTTTCCGCCGGATGACGGGGATGGCGCCCAGCGAGTACCGGCAGAAGTTGACCTGAGCCGCCACCGGGACCATCAACGGTCCGTACAAGGCGGAAGCTGCTTGTTATTCACAATCCCTGGGCCCGCCAGTGCGTGTGATTCAATCCAACGAACTCCGGAATCTCCGGTGCGGGCGAAATCCCCCGCCATTTAGCTCAGATGCAGCCCGCTCAGAATCATCCCTGCGCCCAGCGCCAGCAGGATGGTGCCCATGCCGCGGTCGATCCAGTGCGCCGAGGCGGTCAGGCGTTGGCGCACGTGTGCATGACCGAGTGTGAAGCTGACCAGACTGAACCACGCCGCGGTGGACAACACCATCCACAGCCCCAGTGCGATGCGCAGCCACACCGGCGTCGCGCCGGTGATGACCGCCGAGCACAGTGCCATGAAGAACAGCAGCGCCTTGGGATTGAGCACGTTGGTCAGCACGCCGATGCCAAAGTTGTGCACGTCGCTGCCCGGCGTGAGCGGCGCGCTCAGCGATGCATCCGCATGCGCCGGTTGTGCGCGGATCGCCCTGGCACCCATGACAATCAGGAACGCCGCGCCGGCGTAGCGCAGCAATTCCAGTAATGGCGGAAAGCGTTCGATCACCCAGTCCATGCCAAACATCGCCCAGGCAACGTGGACGGTGATGCCGCTGCCGATGCCCATCGCGGTCCACACGCCGGCGGTGCGGCCATGGGCCAGCGTCTGGCGCGTAACCATCGCGAAGTCGGGGCCGGGGCTCATCACCGCCAGCAGGTGTGCGGCGGCAACAGTGAAGAACAGTGTCAGCGGGCTCATCGGTCCTGATGCAAGGTCAGCACGGAGATCTCCGGCGGCACGCCGAAACGCACGGCGAGATTGCTGGTGCCGATGCCGGTGGTGATGAACATGTCTGTTTTTTCACGATAGTGCCAGCGTACGTACTTGGAATGGCGTAAGGCCGGCGCGCCAATCAGCGGAAAGCGCACCTGGCCGCCGTGCGTGTGCGCGGCCAGCAGCACGTTGATACGCGGCGGAACCCGGTAAAACACAATCGGATCGTGGGTCAGGGCGATGACTGGCGCATCGTCGTCCACGCCCTTGAGCACCAGCAGCGGATCGGAGCCGATGGTGCTGTAGTCGGAAAGCCCGGCCAGCCAGAACTGGTAACGGCCGCTGCGGATGCGCTGCACCCGGTTTTCCAGCGTGACAATGCCGTTCTGCTTGAATGCCGCGAGCACGCTGGCGCGGTGGCCATCGTAATCATCGTTATTGCCCAGAACCGCAAAAACACCGAGCGGCGCATGCAGGTGTGACAGGTGTGCTGCGATCACATCCGGCGGCATGTAGTGCCCGAAAAGCGTGCCGATCATCAGGTAGTCCCCAGCCAGCAGGATCAGATCGGGATGCGACGCGTTGGCCATCGCCACCACGCGGTCGATCTTGGCCTCGTCGATGAACGGCGCGCCGGCGTGCAGATCGCCGATCAGCGCGATGCGCAGCCCATTTTGGGAGACTGGCCAGTGCATCAGCGGCAGGTCGTAGTCATTCACGCGCAGCGAATCGGGCTCGATCCAGAACGCCTGCAATGCCAGCACGGCGCCGATTGCGGCGATCAGCAGCAAGACTAGATTTCTAATGCGCATCGGTGTCGTCAGGCCAGCGGCGGGGAGTTTCGGCAAGTTCTTTGTCCACGGTTTCGGATTTATAGATGACCATGCCGCGTGCCTGGTAGTTCGTCAGTGCCTGTGGTCCGTCGAGCGTGCAGGTGTGGACCCAGACCCGTTTCACGGCATGCATTTCCCAGGCACGCCGGATCGCCACGCTGAGCAGATGGCCGCCGAGGCCCTTGCCGATGAACTGCGGCAGCAGGCCGAAATAGGCGAGTTCGACATCGCCGCCCGCCTGTGCCTCGAGCTCAACGTAGCCGGCCGGCGTGCCGCAGGTGTGCATCACCCAGGTTTGCAGTTGCGGGCGGTCGAGATACTGCAGCCAGCGCGCATGGCTCCACCCCAACCGGTCGGTCCAGTGCCAGTCGCCGCCGACAGCGCTATAGAGAAAGCGGTTGAGCGCAGGCAGCGGCATCTGTGCGTGCATGATCAGCGGTGCCGGGTCGGGAACCCGTGCCGGCCGCAATTCCTGTGGTGAGCGTGTTTCGAGATACCAGGTCGTGACTGCTTCACGCCGCATAGGTTTTTTCGAGATAGGCGACGATGTCAGCGGATTCGTACATCTCGACGCCGGTGTTGGGATCGATCAGGTACGGCAGTTGCACGCGGCCGGTACGCTGTTCCAGCGCGATGCGGTTGCGGCCGACGGTCGCCATGCCGCGCGACAGGCGTTCACGCATCTTCGGCGGGCCGATATCCTGCCAGCGCGCCTTGCCGGTGTTGTGCAGCAAGTAGGGCAATTCCAGTTCGCACAGCACTTCGCGTACCAGTCGCGAGTAGGGACTGGACTCGAAGCTGTAAAGCTCGAGCGGTTTCGCCGGAGCTTTGGATGGGCGTACTTTCAGCCCGCGCGGCCCGTGTGTGACACGGCTGACAGTGGCGAGTAAGGCCATGCCCAGCGCGAACTGGCGGCGCAGGCCGCGCGGATTGCGCGCGATGCCATCGTAGGTCTGGCTGACATAGCGGATGATGTCAGCCGATTCAAACAGCGAGGTGCCGGTGTTGGGATCGATCATGAACGGGTACTGCTGCTTGCCGCCAAGCTTCTGCACCATCGGGCGGAAGCGTTTGCCGCCCTTCGGGCACGGATAGACCATCACATCCAGGTCCAACTCTGTGAGCCGTTCGCGCACCAGCCGGCAAAATGGACTGGCCTCGAACTCGTAAAGCTGCAGCGGCTGTTCCGGCTGTTTGCGCGTAGCGCGGCGGATCATGCTGCCGCGCCAGCCGCGCAACTGGCTGGCGAGGACGGAGGTGCTGACATCGAGGGTTCGGGACATGGGTGCGTCCGTGGTGAGCGGGGCGCCATTATTGGAGCAGCGCGTGCCGGTATCAATGGAGTATGGCCGTGGCCACACGCCAGGAAGCTCTTTTTAGTGGCGGAAATGGCGCACGCCGGTGAAGACCATCGCCATGCCGGCTTCGTCGGCGGCGGCAATCACTTCATTGTCGCGCATCGAGCCACCGGGCTGGATCACAGCGCTGATGCCTGCCGCCGCGGCAGCGTCGATGCCATCACGAAACGGGAAGAAGGCGTCGGAAGCCATCACCGAACCGGGTACTTCCAGATTTTCATCCGCCGCCTTGATGCCGGCGATTTTCGCGGAGTACACGCGACTCATCTGGCCGGCGCCGATGCCGATGGTCTGGCGGTTGCGGGCGTAGACGATGGCGTTGGATTTGACGAACTTGGCGACTTTGGCGGCAAAAATCAGGTCGTGGATCTCGGCCTCGGTCGGCGAGCGCTGGGTCACGACCTTGAGTTTCTCGGGCGAAGGCAGCGCGAGATCATTGTCCTGCACCAGCAGGCCACCGTTGACGCGCTTGTAGTCAAAAGTCGCTGCCGGCGTTGCCGGCCATTGGCCGCACTCCATCAGGCGCACGTTCTGCTTGGCGGCGACGATGGCCTTGGCCTCGGCGGTGACGGCGGGCGCGATGATCACTTCGACGAACTGGCGCTCGACGATGGCTTTAGCCGTCGCCGCATCCAGCTCGCGGTTGAAGGCGATGATGCCGCCGAAAGCCGAGGTTGGGTCGGTCTGCCAGGCGAGGTTATAGGCCGTGAGGATGCCGTCGAGGCTGACCGCGACGCCGCAGGGGTTGGCGTGCTTGACGATGACGCAGCAGGGTTTGACGAAAGCGCTGACGCAGGCCAGCGCGGCGTCGGCGTCTGCAATGTTGTTGTAGGACAGCTCCTTGCCCTGGATCTGCACTGCGGCGGCGATGCTGCCGGCCGGTGCGTTGCGTTCGGCGTAGAACGCAGCGCGTTGATGCGGGTTTTCGCCGTAGCGCAGTTCCTGTTTCTTGTGCAGTTGCAGGCCCAGCACGCCGGGGAAGGTGTTGCGCTTGCCCTCAATAGATGCGCTGCTCAGATACGCCGCCACCGCTGCGTCGTAGCGCGAGGTGTGGGCGAAAGTCTTCAGCGCCAGCGCCTCACGCGTGGCTTGGGTGACGCCGCCATGATCCAGTTCTGTGAGCACCCGTGCATAGTCGTCCGGTTCCACCAGCACCGTGACCCAGGCATGGTTCTTGGCGGCTGCGCGCAGCATCGCCGGGCCGCCGATGTCGATGTTCTCGATGGCGTCCTCGCGCGTGCAACCGGGTTTGGCCACGGTCTGCTCGAACGGATAGAGGTTGATCACCACCAGGTCGATTGCCGCGATGCCGTGTTGCGTCATCACTGCGTCGTCCTGGCCACGGCGGCCGAGGATGCCGCCGTGGATTTTCGGATGCAGCGTCTTGACGCGGCCATCCATGATCTCCGGGAAGCCGGTGTGCGCGCTGACCTCCTTTGCCGCCACACCGGAGTCTTTCAGCAGTTTGTAGGTGCCGCCGGTGGAAAGGATTTCGATGCCGCGCGCGACAAGGCCTACGGCAAATTCGACGATGCCAGCTTTGTCGGAAACCGACAGCAGGGCACGCCGGATGGGTGGGTTTAGGGTTGCGGTTGCGATCATCGACAGGCTCTCAAAAATGTTCATGCCCGCATCGGCGGGCATGGGATTCAACGGGTTTCAGGTGGACTTCAGGAATTCAGCGCCTTGATTTTGTACTGCTTGAGTTTCTTGCGCAGCGTGGCGCGGTTGAGGCCGAGGATGTCGGCGGCGCGCGACTGGTTGCCTTCGCAGTAGACCAGCGTTGCCTTCAGCAGTGGCGGTTCGACCTGCGCGAGGATGGTGTCGTACAAGTCCCGCGGCGCATGACCGTTGAGCGTCTCGAAAAAATCATCCAGACACTCGGTGACACAGTGACTGAGCGGTTTGATCTCAAAGGCCTTGGGTGTGGACATGCGAGTTGATCCTCAGGCTCCGATGACATTTCCCGTGGAGCCGCAAGCTGACGGGCGGCAATCATACTCGCAAGCCTGCCCGCGCATAAAGCGTAAAAATCGCTCAGGCTTTTTCCGCTGTGTGGCGGTCGAGCATTCTCCGGATGAACCCCGCCCACACCGGGTCGGGCTGCCAGACGCGATGCAGATCTTGCGAGGCCGCTTCCACGCTTTCACCCAAGACCATGACGCGATGGAGAAACACGAAGACGGAAACGCGCTTGTTCATGGCGCAATGTACAAATGTCCTGCGTTCACCGGCCTGCGCCATCAGCGCGAAAAAATCATCGAGGTTTTTGCGTGTGGGATTTTTCCACTGCACCGGCAGGTGAATGTACGACAAGCCATTCTGCGCGCAGAGTTGCGATTCATCCGTCAGAAAAGTCGGCGAGCTGGCAACGGCGAGATTGATGACGTGTCCGTAGCCGTCCTGCGCCAGTTGCTGGAAATGCTCCGCCTGCGGCTGGCCGGCGGTGCCCAGGGTTTCCGAGATGCGCAGGAAATTGATGATGGCCGGCAGGCGGCAGATGCCGGCGATGCGCGTCCAGCCGTCGCGGACGGCATCGGGCTCGAAGCCGAACCACGGCGCGTAGGCAGCGCGCACGTCCTGCTGCTGGCGCTGTAGCAACCCGGCCAGCACGAGCTTGCCACCGCTGCGGATGCTGGCGGCGAGCAGCGGCGCGAGGTCGATCAGCGGGTGCGCGAGGATGTTGGCGATGACGAAGTCCGCAGGGTAAGGAATGAAATCCTCAGGCGGCAGGGTCTTGATCCGCGCCTCGACACCGTTGGCGTGCGCGTTGTCCTGAGTGGCGGTCAGCGCCTGCGGATCGATATCCACGCAGATGGCCCTGGCCGCACCGAGCTTGAGTGCGGCGATGGCGAGGATGCCGGAGCCGCAACCATAGTCGAGAACGGTCTTGCCGGCGAGGTCCTGCCGCGCCAGCCAGTCGAGGCACAGCGCGGTGGTCGGATGCGTGCCGGTGCCGAAGGCCAGACCCGGGTCGAGCCGCAGAATCACCGCATCGGGATCCTTGATCTCGCCGATTTTCTCGTTGGGCGTCACCCACAGGTGCTCGCCGAATTTCAACGGCTGCCAGTGCTCCAGCCAGGCTCGAACCCAGTCCCGATCCTCGATCAATTCGGGGGTCAGCGTGAGCTGTGCGCCGTCGGGCAGCAGTTCGCGCAGTGCTGCGCCGACCGGCACCAGATCGGCGTCCTCATTGAACAGGCCGAGCGTGACGGTTTTGTCCCACAGCGGCGTTTCGCCGGGCGCCGGCTCCAGCACCGGCCGGTCTTCGGCGTCGACGAAGCTGACCGCCACCGCGCCCTGTGCGAGCAGGACTTCTTCGGTGAATTCAGGATGTGCGCTGTTGATGCGCAACTGTAGCCAAGCCATCGGTATTCCTTTATTGCAGTGATGCGCGGGCGATCAGCGTTTCCAGGGGCGCATCGGCAGGCAGGGTCCCAAAATTGAATCCATGCTGGCCGCCGAGGCGCGTTGCACAGAAGCTGCCGGCGACAGCAGGATTCCCGGCACGTAGCAGGATGGAGGCCTGCAAGGCCAGCGCCATACGCTCGACGATGCTGCGTGAGCGCGTTTCCAGTGTGGCGACATCGTCAAACGCCTGCGTCAGCGAGCGAATCTCACGGTCAAAGTCCGCATGCTCGCCACGTGCCGCCAGCAGTTCACCGAAGAAGGCTTCACGCGTCTCCGGCTCCTTGTTCAGCGCGCGCAGCACGTCGAGGCACTGGATGTTGCCGCTGCCTTCCCAGATCGAGTTGAGCGGCGCCTGGCGATACAGGCGCGGCAGGTTGCTTTCTTCGACGTAGCCGGCGCCGCCGAGGCATTCCTGCGCCTCGTTGACCAGTGGCGGGCAGCGCTTGCAGATCCAGTATTTGCCGATGGCGGTGGCGATGCGCGCCAGTGCCGCTTCGCTGCTGCTGTGTCCACTGGAGTCGACTGCGCGCGCGATGCGCAGGGTCAGCGCGAGCGCGGCCTCGCTTTCCAGCGCCAGGTCGGCCAGCACGTTGCGCATCAGCGGCTGCTCGATCAGGTGCTTGCCGAAAGCCTTGCGGGTTGCGGCATGGTGCAGCGCCTGCACCGTCGCCTGACGCATCAGCGCGGACGAGCCGATCATGCAATCGAGTCGGGTCAGCGCGACCATTTCCAGAATCGTCGCGACGCCGCGGCCTTCCGCGCCGACACGCAGCGCCCAGGCGCCCTGGAACTCGACTTCGCTGGAGGCATTGCTCCAGTCGCCGAGCTTGTCCTTGAGGCGCTGGATGCGGATCGCGTTGTGGCTGCCGTCGGCGAGGATGCGCGGCATCAGGAAACAGGTGATGCCGGCCGCTCGGAACGCGGCATCCCTGCCGCCTCGCGGCACTTGGACATCCTGTCCGGTGCGATCGACATAGGCCAGCACCAGCCAGGCGTCGCACATCGGCGCTGAGAAAAACCATTTGTGGCCGACGATTTCGTAACTGCCGTCCGGCTGCACATAGGCCCGCGTGGTGTTGGCGCGTACGTCAGAGCCGCCCTGTTTTTCGGTCATGCCCATACCGACGGTGCAACCGTTTTTCTGTACCGCCGGCAGCGAGCGCGGATCGTATTCATAGGAGTGAATCAGTGGCCCCCAGACTTTTGCCAGCTCCGGCTGATGCTGCAGGGCCGGCATCGCCGAGTGCGTCATGGTCAGAGGACAGCCGGTGCCGGCTTCGGCCTGGCTGTGCAGATAGGAGACCGCCGCGCGGGCGACGTGCGCGCCAGTCTTGTCGGCGTTGCGCCAGGCATAGGCATGCACGCCGTACTGCATGCCGAGCTGCATCACGCGGTGATAGCTCGGGTGAAATTCGACTTCATCGATACGATGACCATAGCGATCGAAACTGCGCAGCCTGGGCTTGTTCTCGTTGGCGGTGTAGCCCAGGTCCATCAGTTCACCACCGGCAACGATGCCGAAGGCGTGAAGATGATCCTCGGCCCAGGCGGCACCTTCACGGGCAATGCCTTCGCGCAGCGCGAGGTCGCTGGCATAGGCGTTGTAGTGACCTATGGGCGTGGCCTGATTTTCGACGCTGTGGGTAATGAATGCTTCGGCACGGCTCATGGGATGTGCTCCGTTTCAGCAGACCGATAGTTTCGCTCAGCGGCGTTAATTTTGCTGATCTGTGAAATTGATTGGGGACAGGGATTTGATGCGGTACGGATTTGCAAGTAGATTAGCGTCGTCACTCATATGTTTTCATCAGGGAGCATGAAAGATGGCAACAAAGAAAAAATCTGCAAAGAAGGCGGCCAAGAAGGTCGCCAAGAAATCTTCAGCCAAGAAGGCTGTAAAGAAGAAACCCGCTGCGAAGAAATCCGCAGCCAAGGCAACCGCAAAAAAGAAGGTTGCTGCAAAAAAGGGTTCCAGGAAGGCACCGGCAAAAAAGAAAAAAGCGGCTGCGAAAAAAGCCAGGCCAAAAAAAGCCGCAGCAAAAAGAAGCGCGACGAAAAAGCCCGCGACCAAAAAGTCGCCGGCAAAAAAGCGGGGCTCCGTCAAGAAAGCGCCCAAGAAAAAATCGCCGGCGAAGAAGTCTCCGGCCAAAAAGCAGCAAAGGAAAAAGCGTGCGAAGCAAGCGGCTGCGCCGGCGATGCCAATGGTATCGACGCCGATGGCGGCGCCAGCAACCGTCATTTTGCCAACCCCAGCGCCGTCAGACAGCCTGTTCTGAGTCTGAACCAGGCAGGCAAATCCCCCGAGGCCCTCGGGGGATTTTTTGTTGGTGCCCCCGCGGGCAACAATGTTGACCCGCTGTGCCAGTAGGCGGTCGGGATTTTGTTATTAAATATATATTAATATTATAATAATAGTATTTAATAAAACATCGTTGCAGACGTAAACGACAACAGCGGGCGGGGCGTTTCATCGCTCCCTGTAGCCGTCACGCACGCGCTTGGCTACCATAGCGCCCCTTTCGGGCTACAAAAACACCATGAACAGCAACGAACTCCGCGCCAAGTTCCTGGAGTTTTTCCAGGGCCAGCGCCACACGGTTGTGCCTTCGTCACCGCTGGTGCCGGGCAACGACCCGACATTGCTGTTCACCAACGCCGGCATGGTGCAGTTCAAGGACGTCTTCACCGGCCAGGACAAACGCCCGTATGTGCGTGCCGCATCCAGCCAGAAGTGCGTGCGCGCCGGTGGCAAGCACAACGATCTGGAAAACGTTGGTTACACGGCGCGCCATCACACCTTCTTCGAGATGCTGGGCAATTTCAGCTTCGGCGATTACTTCAAGAAGGACGCGATCCATTTCGCCTGGGATTTCATCACCTCGCCGAAATGGCTGGGCATTGATAAAAACCGCCTGCTGGTCACGGTGTATCACACCGACGACGAGGCCTACGATCTCTGGCACAAGGAAATCGGCATGCCGCCCGAGCGCATCGTGCGCATCGGCGATAGTCCCAGCACTGCTGGGACGGGCGCCTTCCCTAAATCGGATAATTTCTGGGCGATGGGCGACACCGGCCCCTGCGGCCCCTGTACCGAAATCTTTTACGACCACGATCCCGACGGCAAGAAAGGTATCGCAGGCGGCCCGCCGGGTTCTCCGGATGAAGATGGCGATCGCTGGATCGAAATCTGGAACATCGTGTTCATGCAGTTCGACCGCGACAAGAGTGGCACGCTGACGCCGCTGCCCGCGCCCAGCGTCGACACCGGCATGGGGCTGGAGCGCATCAGCGCGCTAATGCAGGGCCAGCACGACAATTATCAGATTGATACTTTCCGTCATCTGATCGCGGCGGTGGCCAAGCTCGCGGGCCAGAAACCCTACGAGAACGCCTCGCAGAAAGTCATCGCTGATCACATCCGCGCAACCAGTTTCCTGATTACTGATGGCGTGTTGCCGTCGAACGAAGGACGCGGCTATGTCCTGCGCCGCATCATGCGCCGCGCGATTCGCCACGGTTACAAGCTGGGCCTGAACGAGCCGTTTTTCTACAAGCTGGTCGCGCCGCTGGCCGAGATCATGGGCGACGCCTACCCCGAATTGAACGAGAAGCGCGCGCAGATCGAGAAGGCGATTCGGCAGGAAGAAGACAACTTCGCCGTAACGCTCGACAAGGGCATGAAACTGCTGGATGACGCTATCGCTAAAATGCAGGGGCAGGTGATTCCGGGCGAAGTGGTGTTCAAGCTCTACGACACCTACGGCTTCCCACTGGACCTCACCGCCGACATCGCGCGCGAACGCAATCTCAAGCTTGATGACGCCGGTTATGAGCGCGAGATGGACGCTCAACGTGACCGTGCGCGTGCGGCCAGCAAGTTCAGCAGCGCCGGCGGCGTCGCTTATGACGGTGCCGACACCTGCTTCATAGGCTACGACAAACTCAGTGTCGACGGTGCCAGAGTGCTGGCGCTGTACCGCGACGGCAAGGCGGTCGATGTGCTCAATCCGGGCGACGACGGCATCGTCGTGCTCGACAACACGCCGTTCTATGCCGAGGGAGGCGGTCAGGTCGGCGACAAGGGCACCATTGGTGGTTTCGAGGTCGCCGACACGCAGAAGATCAAGGGCAGCGTGTTTGGTCACCACGGCACGCAGAAGAACGGCAGCCTCAAGTTGGGCGACGTAGTGCGCGCCAGCGTCAGCGAGTCTCTGCGTCGCGCGACCATGCGCAACCATTCCGCCACGCACCTGCTGCACCGCGCGCTGCGCGATGTGCTTGGCGCGCATGTCGCGCAGAAGGGCTCGCTGGTCAACGAACAGCGTACGCGCTTCGACTTCTCGCACACCCAGCCGGCGACAACGGCGGAACTCGCCGAAATCGAGACGCGCGTCAATCGCGCGGTGCTGGCCAACGTCGAAGTCTCCGCGAAAGTGATGAAGTACGACGACGCTATCAAGTCCGGCGCGATGGCACTGTTCGGCGAAAAGTATGGCGACGAGGTGCGCGTGCTGGCGATGGGCCAGGGCGAACAGAACTTCTCCACAGAACTGTGTGGCGGTACGCACGTCAGCCGCACCGGGGACATTGGCTTGTTCAAGATTCTTGCAGAAGGCGGGGTTGCTGCCGGAGTGCGCCGTATCGAGGCCACCACCGGCGAAGGCGCTTTGCAGTTCGTGCGCGAGACTGAGGGCAAGCTCAGGCAGGCCGCCGAACTGGTGCGCGGCGGTCGTGATGATCTTGTCGACAAGATTCAGCAGATGCTGGACCGCGGCAAGCAACTGGAAAAAGAGTTGGCTGCGCTCAAGGGCAAGCTGGCGTCCAGTGCCGGCAGCGATCTGGCCGGCCAGGCCCGCGAGATCAAGGGCGTGAAAGTCCTGTCGGCCAGTGTTGACGGTGTCAGCGGCAACGATCTGCGAGCGTTGATGGATCAACTCAAGAACAAGCTCGGCTCCGGCGTCGTGCTGCTCGGCAGCGCCAGCGGTGACAAAGTCAGCCTGATTGCCGGCGTAACTTCCGATCTGGTGGCCAAGGTCAAGGCTGGCGAGTTGGTCAGCTATGTGGCCGCACAGGTCGGTGGCAAGGGCGGCGGGCGGCCCGACATGGCGCAGGCCGGCGGCACGCAGCCGTCGAATCTGGCCAAGGCGGTGGAGAGTGTATTTGGCTGGGTGGAAGCGAAACTTTAAATTAAGGCGTCATTCCGGCGAAGGCCGGAATCCAGAATTGGCGGCGACTCACTGTTGAAAACTGGATACCGGCCTTCGCCGGTATGACAAGGACAATGAAATGGCATTAATCGTACAAAAATACGGTGGCACTTCGATGGGCTCGGTTGAGCGCATCGAGCATGTCGCCAACAAGGTCGCGTCCTTCCACAAGGCGGGGCATCAAGTGGTGGTTGTGGTGTCGGCAATGTCCGGCGAAACCGACCGCCTGCTCAAGCTCGCGAAAAGTATCAACCCGCGCGGCAACAAGCGCGAGTTTGATCAGATCGCCGCCACCGGCGAGCAGGTCACCATCGGCCTGCTGGCGCTGGCGCTGGAAAAGGCGGGCCTTCGCGCGCGTTCCTACACCGGTCGCCAGGTCGCGATTCATACCGATAGCGCGCACATGAAAGCGCGCATCCAGAGCATCGATTCCGACAAGTTGCTGGCCGACTGCAAGGCTGGCATTGTGCCGGTGGTCGCGGGATTTCAGGGCGTCGATGAGACTGACAGCGTGACCACGCTCGGTCGTGGCGGCTCCGATACCACCGGCGTCGCGCTGGCCGCCGCGCTCAAGGCCGATGAATGCCAGATCTACACCGATGTCGATGGCGTCTACACCACTGACCCGCGCGTCGAGCCCAAGGCGCGGCGCCTCGACAAGATTACATTCGAGGAAATGCTCGAGATGGCCAGCCTTGGCTCAAAGGTTTTGCAGATCCGCTCGGTCGAATTCGCCGGGAAATACAAGGTGCCGCTGCGCGTGCTCTCCACCTTCGTGGACGGCCCCGGTACGCTGATTACGCTTGAGGAAAATACGATGGAAGATGCACTGATTTCCGGCATTGCCTTTGCGAAGGACGAGGCCCAGCTCACGGTGGCGGGCGTGCCTGACCGGCCCGGCATTGCCGCTGCGATTCTCGGCCCTATCGGCGAGGCCAACATCGAAATCGACATGATCGTGCAGAACGTCAGCGCTGACGGCAACACGGATTTCACTTTCACGGTACAGCGCAACGACACCGAACGTGCGCATGAGATTGCCAACAAGGTCGCTGCCGAGCTCGGCGCCAAGGGTGTGCGTGTCGCCAGCGACATCGTCAAGGTATCGCTGGTGGGCGTGGGCATGCGCTCGCATGCCGGCATCGCCAGCAAGATGTTCAGGTCGCTGGCCAATGCAGGCATCAATATCCTCATGATTTCCACTTCCGAGATCAAGGTTTCGGTGGTGATTGAGGAGAAATACCTGGAACTGGCGGTGCGTACCTTGCACAAGGATTTTGGGCTGGAACAAGCGTCTTGAGGCGCGCCCTATCCGAAATCGCCGTGCATCGCAATAGTGCATGACGGGGAATAGCATTGCGCTGCAATCGTAGCGACACTGACGTCCGACATAAGGAGCGTGCAATGCTGATACTGACAAGGCGTGTCGGAGAATCCGTGATGATCGGCGACAACGTCGAAATCACCGTGCTTGGGGTCAAGGGCGGGCAGGTGCGGATCGGCGTCAAGGCGCCGAGAGAGGTTTCTGTGCACCGCGAGGAAATTCTCGATCGCATCAAACACCAGAACGACCCTGCCGCTATCGCCTCAACCTGAACGTGCAGACGTTTTAGCTTTACCTTCCGGGTGCATGCCGTTAGAATTCCGCCCCTCTTGGGGGCCTGCATCCCCTACCGCGTAATGCGCTCGTAGCTCAGCTGGATAGAGCACTTGGCTACGAACTAAGGGGTCGGGAGTTCGAATCTCTCCGAGCGCACCACTTACGCGGTCACAAGAGCACCGGACTTGCAGTCCGGACGCGGGGTCCCGGAGAGATGGCCGAGTGGACGAAGGCGCGCCCCTGCTAAGGGCGTATAGGGTTTATAGCCTTATCGAGGGTTCGAATCCCTCTCTCTCCGCCATTGGATAAGTAGGCCCGGAATCTTGCCTCCGGGCTGTTGCAAGACCCGCCATCGGCGGGTTTTTTGTTTTGAATCCCTATCAAGGTTCGGCGTAGCCGCATGGCAAGGATTTCAGGCAATGGCCTCAACTCCGCGGTTCAACAGCAGGACTTCAATACTTTAAGCTTGCGCCTGCATTAATCGAAAGTGCGACCCGGTACGTATGTCAGTTGCGCACGGTCGTTCCCCTCTCTCGGTGGCAGCCAGTGGCATCATCCAGAATCCCATCACTCAATTCCTTGCGCGCATTCGAAGCGGTGGCCCGTCTACGCAGTTTTCGCAAGGCCTCAGATGAGCTTTTCGTAACGCCGGCTGCAGTTACGCATCAGATCAAGGCGCTAGAAGAGCAGTTGGGCATTTCGCTGTTTGCGCGGTTCAGTCACGGCGTTGAACTGACGCCGGCGGCAGAGGCCGCGCTGCCAAGACTGCAGCAAGGCTTTGAAATGGTGGGACAGGCGGTTCGTGATTTGCGCGACTTCGGGCAATCACCGCGATTGACCATTTCTGTCACCACGACCCTCGCATCGCGCTGGCTGGTGCCACGTTTGGAAAGATTCCTGTCAAAACATCCCGGTGTTGATGTCCGGATACTGGCCAGCAACCGGCAGGCTGAGCCATTCGAACGCAAGCATCAGGAGGCAACGCACGCGGAGTTGATGCAAACGCCCGACATCGAGATTCATTTCAGTCAGGGGCCGCCGGCAGGCGATATCGTCGATCCACTATTCTCGGTGCATGTCGTTCCAATGTGTCATCCGCGGCTGGTCAAGGCCTCTCCGCCGATGCTGGTGCCGGATGATCTGCGCCATCGAACCTTGTTGCACGGCGACAGCCGTCTGACGGACCGCAGCCAGTCGACATGGGCAAAGTGGCTGAAGCTTGCTGGCGCCACGATGGTCGATCCCAGGCGCGGCTTGCAGCTGGACCACTCGACTCTTGCGCTGGAGGCAGCAGCGGACGGACTCGGAGTCACCCTGGCGATGCCAATGCTGGCGGCTCAGGAACTCTCGGAAGGCAAGGTTTGCATTGTCTTTCCGATAGCGCTGTCACTTGCAAAGGCTTATTTCATCGTGACTTCCACTGCCGCGATACAGCGGCCTGAAGTTAGCGCTTTTCGCGTATGGCTGTTGGAAGAGGCTCAACTCGACGCCGCTATGATCCTGGCGAAGGTTGGGGCGGCAAGGTCAGTCGGGGTCAAGTCATCAAAAAATGCGGGCGGATTTACTGCGCAGGGTGCCAATGCAGAAAAGCTTATGCCGCCGCCCAAAAAAAGGGCCGCCAAGCGGCGGCCTGAATAATGATCCCGGGGGAGGGATCGGAGGAGACTGGACGAAGCGGCTGCCTCAGATGTGCAGGGCAGTGGCTTCCTGTGCGTGTATTTAAGTACATGGGGCCCAGTGCGACAATTGAATCTTTTCATACGCGGCGTATAGAAAAATTGAGTGTCGGGAGTTGCACCGGCTTCTGGCAGGAGTCCCTGGAAGCTCTGGTCGCGGATATCGCTGTCCGCTAAGGCAAGAGCGTGTCGGCTGCGCACACAGAAATCCCTGCCTCTCGCAGGAAGAGCATCAAATCGGCACGAAAAACGTCCGCCGCATGATTGATGAATATCAAGACTGACCACTGGAGGAGAGCAGCATGACTTCACTATTGATACACGCCACTTTGGGATTGTTCTGCGTCGTACTGTATTTCTACTTCAATTCGTATCTCTACCGATCCGGCTGGAACGGCGCCCGCGTATCGGCGCTCGAGGCCCTGTATTACGTGATCGCCATCTGCTCGGTATCGGTCGGCTGGTATTTCAACATTCAGTACATGCAGACCTATCCGCAGCAGGCCAGCTGGGTTCATTTCACCAAGCTGTTGTTCACCAATCCCGCTGCGGGTTCCGGTTCGCAGGATTTGCTGACCGCCAATGTCCTGTTATTCCCGCTGTGGACGATCATCGACGGGCCCCGGCGCGGGCTGAAACGGACCTGGCTGTACTTCGTCATGAGTCTGTTCACCAGCTTCGGGTTTGCCATGGGCCTCTATCTCGCCGTGCAGGAGCGTCAGGTGCGCTGGCTCAAATCGGCGAAATAAACGGGACTTCCAGTCCTGTCAGGAGAATGCCATGTGGTGTCTACTGCCGCCGCCCCGCGGTCGATGCCCAGGGTTCCGGGCCTGCCACTGTTGGGCAGTCTGCTATTCACGCCGGCGTGAATTTTAGGAGTCATTTGCGGAGCATCCCGCCAAGTACGGCGGCACCGGCGAACAGCATGTTGACGAATTGTATGGAATGACGCACTAGCACTGCGCGGTGTTTGGGCCGCTCCAGGTAGTCGAGGATGTTGTGAAATATCTGCGGCACGATCATTTCCGCGATTTCGCGCACGGTTTCTTCCGGAATGCCGGGCGCGTTATTCAGCAGGCGGATATCGTCAACGATGTCGTCGGCCAGGCCGGAGATCATCTGCCGAATGGCCGCACGCACCGGGACTGAGGCGCCGTAAAGTTCACGCACACCGACAATGAAAGCCTCCGGGTTTTTGTCAGCGAAATCGAACACGTATTCAACCGTGCGCTGGATCACTGCATCGGGCTGGCGCAGGCTTTGGCGCATCTGTCGCAGGGTCTGGCGCAGGTCGCGGCTCAGGGTTTCAATCAGCGACAGCGTCAACTCGTCCATGCTGCTGAAATGACGGTAGAACGTATTGGGATTCAGTCCGGCGGTGCGGCCCAGTTCGCGGACCCCGATGGTCTGCACGCTGCGGCTCTTGGCCGCCAGCTTCAATGCGGCCTCGATCAGCCTTTGCCTGCCGCCGGGTTCAGCCGATGTTTCTTCGTTGGTTTTGAGCCTGCTCATGAATATGCATATTAACGGTACTTGACATGAAAGTATACGATTGTCTACTATCATGTAGACGAATGTATACGATTATTCGTCGCATGCCCGACCGCATTGTGGTCGGCCAAACTGAGTTGAGGGAATCACTGTCATGGCAAAGAGTTCTGCGGCTGCAAAATCGCCGGTCGTGCACACACGCATTGTCATTGTCGGCACCGGCTTTGCCGGTCTGGGCATGGCGATACAGCTCAAGAAAAGCGGTGTTGAGGATTTCGTCGTGCTGGAATCGGCCGCAGACGTTGGCGGTACCTGGCGCGACAACCACTATCCGGGCTGTGCCTGCGATGTGCAGTCGCATCTCTACTCATTCTCGTTCGAGCCGAACCCGGAGTGGACGCGCATGTTCGCGCCGCAGCCGGAAATCTGGAGCTACCTGCGCAAGGTCACCGACAAGCATGAACTGCGCCCGTTCATCCGCTTCAACAGCGGCCTCGCGCAAGCGAATTGGGACGAGTCCGCCAGCCTGTGGCGCATCAGGACCAGTGACGGTGCCAAGCTCACCGCGAACGTGTTGATCTCCGGCATGGGCGGCCTCAGCCGCGCCGCATATCCGAACATCAAGGGACTCGAGACGTTCAAGGGCAAGAGCTTCCATTCGCAGGATTGGGCTCACGACTATGATTTGACGGGCAAACGCGTCGCGGTCATCGGTACCGGCGCTTCAGCGATCCAGTTCGTGCCGCAGGTTCAGAAAAAAGCTGCGCGCATTGATCTTTACCAGCGCACGCCGCCGTGGATCATGCCCAAGCCGGATCGCGAGATCACCCGCGCCGAGCGCGCGCTGTTCAAGCGTTTCCCGGCGACGCAGAAAGCGTTCCGTTCAGCGATCTACTGGATGCTGGAGTCGCGCGTCGCCGGCTTCGTGATCAATCCGCGTCTGATGAAGCTGGTCGAGCGTGTTGCGCGCTCGCACATCCGCAAGCAGATTGCGGACCCTGCGCTGCGCCAGAAAGTCACGCCGGACTACACCATTGGCTGCAAGCGTGTGCTGATCTCTGACGACTATTACCCGGCGCTGGCGCAGAACAACGTCGATGTCATCACCACCGGCATCCGCGAGGTGAAGGCACACAGCGTCGTCACCAGCGATGGCATCGAGCGCGAAGTCGACGCGATCATCTTCGGCACCGGTTTTCACGCCACCGACCCTTTGCCGACCG
The DNA here is from genome assembly GCA_050739895.1 of Stenotrophobium sp. Lineage (GTDB taxonomy): Bacteria > Pseudomonadota > Gammaproteobacteria > Nevskiales > Nevskiaceae > Stenotrophobium. The sequence continues at coordinate 62,267 of JBOICK010000090.1, read as the reverse complement.
GCATGGTTTTCGGTCAGGACGGCATCGACATCATGGATGCGTGGAAGAACGGCGCCGAGGCCTACAAGGGCACCACCGTCAACGGATTTCCCAACCTGTTCCTGATCGTCGGCCCTAACGTCGGTCTCGGTCACAGCTCGATGGTCTACATGATCGAATCGCAGATTGCCTATGTGCTCGATGCACTCAAGTTGATGGAGCAGCATAAGATCAAGAGTCTCGACGTCAAGGCGGAGCAGCAGGCCGTGTTTAATCGCGATCTGCAGAAGCAACTCAGCGGCGCAATCTGGAGCGTCGGTGGCTGCAAGAGTTGGTATATCGATCCCAAGAGCGGCAAGAACGTCACGCTGTGGCCGGGCTTTACCTGGCAGTTCCGCCGCAAGCTGAGCCGCTTTGACGCTGACGCTTATGTGCGCCGCGCCTGATTTCGTTTCCGCCGGCAGCAAAAATAATCTGCATCTCGGCATCTTTCACACTACTGGGATAAATCATGAAATCTTTTGAAAATAAGGTTGCAGCCATCACCGGCGCGGGCTCGGGTATCGGTCGCGCGCTGGCGCTGAGCCTGGCCGCGCAGAAATGCGCGCTGTCGCTCAGCGACGTCAACGAGAACGGACTGGCCGAGACGGCCAAGCTGCTGGAAAACTCCGGCGTCAAAGTCACCACCGCCAAGGTCGATGTTGCACAGCGCCAGCAGATGCACGACTGGGCTGCACAAACCCTCGCGGATCACGGCAAGGTCAATCTCATTTTCAACAACGCCGGCGTCGCGGTGGCGGGCACGGTCGAAGGTCTGGGCTACGACGATTACGAATGGATCATGGGCATCAATTTCTGGGGCGTGGTTTACGGCACCAAGGAATTTCTGCCGCATCTCAAGGCCAGCGGCGACGGCCACGTGATCAATGTCTCCAGCGTCTTCGGCTTGTTCGCACAGCCCAGCCAGAGTGCTTACAACGCTACCAAGTTCGCGGTACGCGGTTTTACAGAATCACTGCGCCAGGAGTTGGACATTGCCAGGAACGGCGTCAGCGCCACTTGCGTGCACCCCGGCGGCATCAAGACCAACATCGCCAAGTCAGCGCGCACCAATGCCAGCATGAGTGCGCTGACCGGCAAGGATCCGGAAAAGATGACAGCCGATTTTGAAAAAATGTTTCGCACCACCGCAGATGAAGCTGCGCGAGTGATATTGGCCGGTGTGCGCAACAACGACCGCCGCGTGCTGATCGGCAGCGATGCGCGTGCGCTGGATATCCTGCAGCGCCTGCTGCCAACCGGTTATCAGAAGCTAGTGACGCGCGCCCTCAGGGCGCAGTCCAAGCGCTGAATTCAGGGAACGCCATGACAATCCGACACGAATCGCCGGCGCAGATACTCGCCGAACCCTTCCGTTTACCCAACGGCGCGCTGATCCCGAACCGCCTCGCCAAGTCGGCGATGAGCGAGGCGCTGGGGACGATGGACAACAAGCCGACCGCGCGGTTGGAGCGGCTCTACGCACGCTGGGCCGACGGCGGTATCGGCCTGTGCATCACCGGCAACGTCATGATCGACCGCCGCGCGCTCGGCGAGCCGGGCAATGTTGCGGTGGAGGACGAGTCCGACCTGCCGGCGCTGCGGCGCTGGGCTACAGCCGGCACCCGCGGCGGCGGCCACCTGTGGATGCAGATCAACCATCCGGGCAAGCAGTCGCCGAAAGGGCTGAACCGTGAAAACGTGGCGCCATCGGCGATTCCTTTCGGACGCGACATGGCCGCGTTCTTCGCCACGCCGCGCGAGCTGACCGAGGCCGAGATCGCGGACCTGATCCGCCGCTACGGCAACACCGCGCGCATCGCCAAAAAAGCCGGCTTCACCGGCGTGCAGATTCACGGTGCGCACGGCTACCTGGTCAGCCAGTTCCTGTCGCCGCGCCACAACCAGCGCCAGGATCAGTGGGGCGGCAGCGCCGAGAATCGCCGCCGCTTCGTGCTCGAAGTGCTGGCCGAAATGCGCCGCCAGGTCGGCAAGGATTTTCCGATCGGCATCAAACTCAATTCGGCGGACTTCCAGCGCGGCGGCTTCACCGAGGAGGAATCGCTCGATGCGACCCGCGCGCTGGCCGCAGCCGGCATCGATCTGGTCGAGATTTCCGGCGGCACCTACGAGGCACCGGCGATGACCGGCATCGAGGCCAAGGCCAGCACCAAGTCACGCGAGGCTTACTTCCTCGAATTCGCCGAGAAGGTGCGCGCGGCGGTTGACGTGCCGCTGATGCTGACCGGCGGCTTTCGCAGCCTCGAAGGCATGGCACAGGCACTCGACAGCGGCGCGATTGATTTCGTCGGTCTCGGCCGCCTGCTGGCGGTCGAGCCGGACCTGCCGGCGCGGCTGTTGCGCGGCGAAAATCCGCAGCACCAGATTCGCCCGATCAGCACCGGCATCGGCATGGTCGACCGCATGGCGCTGATGGAGGTCGCCTGGTATTCGCGCCAGTTGCGCCGCATCGGCGAAGGCCGCGAGCCCAAACCGCATGAATCCGGCCTGAAGTCGTTTGCGGTCGGCATGCTGGAGAACGGCTGGAACACCTTCAGGACGCGGCGCTTGCGCGCCTAGAAGCCGAATCGTCCGCGTCATTCGAAGTCCGCCATCACGGCGGACTTTTTTGTTGTGCGCCGATCAAGACGCGCTGTGCGTGGAGCGCAGTCGTGGCTGTCAGTCTGTTTTCGATGTTCCAAAACAGTCACCCGGATGTAGCTGTTCCCCTTCCAGCGCCCGCCCGCTCTCAGTGTTATCGCTGAACAGAATGTTATTAATTAGCGTATTAATTTATATTTAGTAAATAATTAATAACATTCTTTTGCCCTCGAAAAACCAGAGCGGGTGACACTCTTGATGCTCGGATAGCCACGCGCAACGTGGCGGTCAACGCAGGCCACGACACTCCGCGTCGCACGGGTTACCTATACTCTGCGCGAGCTGAAAAACCGGGAGCCACAATGAGCGATGCACTTCAGCGCCAATGGGTCATGCTTCGGCTGCTGCCGCGTGCACCGCGCACGCTAGGCACGCGCGAAGTGTGGGAGCGCCTGCACGCGCAGGGATACAAAGTGACCAAGCGCACCGTCGAGCGCGATCTCGATACGCTGTCTACCCAGTTCGGATACACCAGCGAATCGCGCGACGGCGCAACGCGATGGTTCTGGCCCAAGGATGCCGCCTTGTTGGATGTGCCCGGACTAGAACCCACTGCGGCGCTTGCGCTGCTGCTGGCGCGCGAACAACTCTCGCCATTACTTCCGGCCTCAACGCTGCAAATGCTGCGCCCGTATTTCCTGCGTGCAGAGGCCGTGCTGGATGAGGGCGCCGGCAATCCACTCGGCAAATGGCGCAAGAAAGTGCGGGCGCTCTCACGCGGCCCTGCACTGCGAGTGCCGAAAGTAAAAGCCGAGGTCAATGAGGCCGTTTCGGAAGCCCTGCTGCGTAGCCGGCAACTCAATGCACGCTACCGCGCGCGCGGCGAAGAAATAAGCAAGGAACAAATCCTCAATCCGCTCGGACTCGTCGCCAAGGACGGCGTGATTTACCTCGTCGCCACCGCGTGGAAATTCGAGAACCCGGTTCACTACGCACTGCATCGCTTTGACTCCGCCGTGATGCTGGACGAACAGGCGCTGAAGCCACGCGGCTTTGACCTGGATCGCTACCTGTCGGAAACAGCGGCGTTCCAGTATCCACTCCACAGCGAGCACATCAGCCTCGTGGCGGATTTCGATGCGGACGCCGCTGAACATCTCATTGAGCGCCCGCTGTCAGTCGATCAAATTTTTGAGCAGCGCCCTGATGGGCGCGCGCGCATCACGGCGACTGTTGCGGATACAGCGGAATTGCGGTGGTGGCTGCGGGGCTACGGGGAACTGGTTGAGATCATCAAACCGCAGGACATAAGAACGGATTTTAGTGAGTCTGCAAAATCATTGAACGAGACATACAAAAGCTAGCTGACAAGCAACATTAGCCTCGTCAGCTTTCCCTATCACGCTTCGCCCGCCGTAAACTTTTAAGCCTTGTTGTCTAAGGTCGAAAAAATAGCCTGAGCCTGACGCCACTTATCATTCGCGGATTGTAGTTTTGAGTCTATGTAGTTCTTAGCACGATCTACTAGCTTCTTTCGGTTTTCGCTGAGCATCGCCTCAGGCACTTCACCCTTTTGAAGCACGACCTCGTCCCTTTTCACGCCATTGCACAGCGAGCACGCGAGAACGAAGTTTTCACTCATACCCCACACCGCCTCAGGGAATCTACTGCGCGGAAGTAAGTGATCTATCTGCGCGCAGGCATAGCCGAGTCTCACCTTGATTAAGTCTTGACCACAGTATTCGCAATGACCTTTCGCACGAACATATGCTTTTGCTGTTCTGTCTTCAAAATAAAGCTGCTCTTTCAACTGCTCAATCGCCAATTCTGCGTCCATTGTTTAACTCCTCATTTGGTCAAACTGGAAGTACCAATATTCTCTGGTTAAGAAATCCAGAAGCGTAGCTCTCACCTATCCACAGCTTGAATCGAATTATGGTTGGCTGCTTTTTCCATTTCTAATCGCGCTGCTATTTATTGACTCCATACTCAGAAAGTCTGGCTTGCGCATCCGGGCATCCCTGCCCCGCTGCTTTGTGAAACCATTTCATCGCCTCAGCACCGTCTTGCGTCACGCCAACGCCATGTTCGTACATGTACGCAATCTTGAATTGCGCTTTCATGCACCCTAGCTCCGCTGCTTTTCGATACCATTCAGCCTCCTGTGTAACGTCTTTCACTACCCCCACGCCAAAGGCGTACATATACGCGATGGCCAAGTGCGCGGGCGTGAATCCCTGTTCTGCTGCTAGGCGATACCAGTGCATCGCCAGACCGAAGTCCTGCGGCACGCCTTCGCCACCGAAGTAAAGTTCACCTAGCTTGTCCTGTGCACGTGGCTCGCCAAGCTTTGCCAATGGCTCCCATATAGCAAGTGCTGCCGCATAATTCGCATCTTCGTAAGCTTCGACGCCGGCTTCAAAATCATTCATCGTAGTCATCATTCCGCCCATCTATATTTTTTAAAAGTGGACCACGGACTCGTAGCTCGTAGTGCCGAAAGTGTTCAAGCAATCGTGCGTAGAAGCAGCAAACTGAGATCGTCGGTAGAACCTGCCAAGCGAGCAACTTTCTCCAACCGTCGAGCAGTCGTCTTAAAGTCACCGCCGTCCACAAGCCGGGCAATCTCATCATCCGACAAGCCTTCGGTCAACCCATCCGAACACAGCAACCAAGTGTCATTGCCTGGCGGCGACAAGCGGTCGATGTGCACAGACATCTCGTCCAGTGCAGGCTCGGCCACAAAACAGGACGACAGCCCCGAATACAACTGCGCTGCACTACGCGCCTGCTCTGGCGTAATCTCGCCTGCATCAATCATGTCCTGAAGCTGGGTGTGGTCGTGACTGCACTGCCGCATTACGCCTTGGCGGAAACGATAGGCGCGCGAGTTGCCGACGTTGAATACCAGTGTGCCCGTCTCAGATAAACACAAGCCGACCAGTGTTGTCGCCGCACCTGCAAATCCGCGTTTACGGCCCCATTGTGTAAACCGATCTTGCAGCGCGAGTAAAGTGCTACGTGGCTTCTGGATCAGCTCGTCAGCAGAGGTCGCGGCCAGAAGCTTCAGCAGTTGACGGCTGGCCTGATGCGCGGCCGGCGAACGCGATACACCATCGGCGATGGCGAAGACTGCTGGCTTCATGAGGTCGAGAACGCCGCCTCTGGCAAACCGCCCCTGCGCTACTTTGCCAGCGACCAAACAGGCGTCCTCATTACACACCTTGTCGGGTGCTGGGCTGCTGAGCGTGAAGAATTCTAAATAGGTCATCAACTTATTCCATACACTCGCGACATAAACGTGTCGCGAGCCTTTGGATATCCACATCCTCAATGACTCTGCTGCCACGAAGGCGTGCATGCGCGCCGGATATAAAAATGTAGTTGATTAACGCCCGCGCATGGAAGCAATTCGGGAGCATTAGCAGCTCATCGAACGCTTGCGGGGTGATGTCCATTCGCTGCCGCTCCAGATGTTGCCGAGCAATGCCGGCAGCGGTTGCATGGTCCAGCGATTCGATTCGCGCTACAAACTCGGCCGCGCGCGGTACCGGCCCATCCGCCGGTCTTTCAGGCTGAACCGATGCGCAGTTGTAGGCCCGCTCCAACTCCACGCCCAGTTGCCTGCCGAGCGGTTGGTCGCCAAAGCGTTCGGCATCGAAGTCCGCAGCAATGCGCGAACCTTGCGCTGCCAGTTTCAGAAATCGTGCTTTCAATTCTAACTGCCTATGTGGCATGTCCAAGAGGTAGTAAGACGAGTGAATGAAAAGAAAATCCAGCGCATCCAGATTTTCATCGCGCCATGGCCGTTCTTCGGCCGTCCATTCATCGACGGACATCCCACGCTCACGAATGCGACGTGCCATAGAGGAAAGAAGGGCGCTGCACCCGCCAGCCTCGCAGATCACATGAAGGAAAGCGTACCCACGATGCGAGAGAAAGCGCTCTGTTACTTCCCAAGCCTCGCGGTTGCAGGGACCGATGATGAATTCGAGGTGAGTTTCCAATGGATACCTCCAGTCATTCGCCGCATGTTTCTATCGATTCATTCTCATTCTCATGCTTATGCGTTGCCTGCATTGAACATGGTGTGTCCCACCCAAGCAGAGCGCGCGCTAACCACATTTGACCGCCGCTGTCGTCCTGATTCACTAACTTCTCCTGTGCCAGCAACACATCGTCCATTAGCCTGCTGCACTCTGGCTTCCACTCAAGAGCCTTGCGGTAGCTTTCCACCTTGCCGGATTTCATCGCGCAGCCCATTTGGAAAAGACGCAACCCCTGGTGGTAGCCCAATTTCATGCTGTCCAGCGTCCGCACGACACTCAGCTTGGGTAAACGCTCCCGATACGCGATCCACTCCGGATTGATCAAAATCTGGCCTCGATTCTGTCTGTCGACCAGTTCTTCCTTTGCTTTGTACAACTGCGTTGATACGCCGGAATTGTTTGGCCCTTTGAATTGCTCGGTTGTGAATATTGTTTGGCCTTTGGCGCGCAACGAGCATGTCGCCACATGTTTTGCGTCGCTTCTTACGCTGAGCAGATTGTGTTCGGTCGTAAAGCATTTGTGGGCTATGGTTAACACGCAGTTGTTCATGGCCTGACCTTCTGCGATCAGATCGTCTTCAGAGCAAAGGCCAACAAACTGGTATCCGTCGATTTCGATCCGTTCAGAAAATATCGGTGGCCATCGCAGGCCGCCAAAATGGGCCTTGATGTACGTTTTCAAATACTCATCCCAATGCTGGTGTTCTATTTCGTCCCAAGCGCTGGCGAGGCTTGACCAAGCAAAGAAGGTTGGCTGCCCCATAAGCGCGTCAAGTTCCGTGGAATCCCGGCTTTGTGGAGACGCTAATTGTTGATCAAGTACCAGCCTGACCCATAAATCCAGTTCACGGATGAATTGTACGTAGGCCGAGATACCCATCCCGCTCAGCACTTGTTCGGCATGTTGTGCCCACGAGATACACAGAAGCCCCTCTACACGGCATGCTGGCGTTTCACGCCAAAATGCGGGGCGCAATGCACTCAAGCTTCCGCACTCACCATGTATGAGGTGATACAAGCAATGTGCCTCACCTGAGTCGAATCTCGCGTCTTTCAGTTCAAAACAAGCAAGGTCGGCGATCAATTGCGTCGGCGCGTGGCGGTATGCGCTCAGTGAAACCGTAGGGCATCCCTTCAATCGTCTGAATACCCACGCCGGACATTGGAATATCTGCGTCAACCCCTTGATGAGAGGCCGACCTGATTCCACCAGTTCCAATACTTGCGCGCTTTCAGGGTACTTGGTTGGCCCATCGGGGCAGATGAAGAAATCCAGAAACGGAAACAGGGCGGTGGCCTGTACGCGATTTCGATAGCGCTGCCATATATCCGGCTGCAGGCGAATTCGTGCGCTCTGCACGTTGAACATGGCGGACGACTGCTCAGATGGAGTGTTATGCACGAGGATTCTCCATCACGGCAATTTCAGGCTGTACAAGCACAATATAAAAATCGCGCGTGATAGATACAGACGAATCGCTTGGGTCAGCAAGAGATATCGCGAACGTCTTTGCAACATCCTGGTCGAGGAGCGCAGCGAGTTCGACTTTTTTGCATCTGACCGAGAATTCGCACCAGCACCCCAAGCTGTAACCGTCGGCCCCGTCCAGGTTGAGAACGAGCGCGGCCCAACTCAACTTTGAGATGCTTTTGAGGTCAACGCGAATTGCGATGCCGGAGCTATTAGGCAGCAGAATGCCGTCGAGCCGCGGCTTGAAATCGTGACCTATGCGCCAGCCCTTCGGCACACGGATTACGCAAAAGTCGTCAACGTCGGAGTGCGCAATTAACCTCGCGGTGACCACGTCGATACGGCATGGCTTAGCGGCTAAATGGTTGCGTTTTGCTTTAAGCATGACGCTTCCCCATCATCAGAACCGCACGCATATCCGAGTGCCGTGGCTCACTAACCGAGTCTGGATCGAGCTTTGCGAGAGCTTCATTGCCCCGCTGGAAAAGTTCTCCTTGCCCTGACGGTACTTCCAATGCAGGCCGATACCGTTCAATCCGGCCCAGCTTCAGGCAGAGGTCAAAGACTTGCAGACAGATCGGCCCGATGACCGCCTGCGTCTCCTTCACAATTTCTGATTCGATCCGGCCCCAGCGCTGCGCAGGTGTAACCGCCGATAGCGGATGCTGATCTGGGTGCGCTACTCCGCCCAAAACTGCATCAAGTACAGGGTGGCACAGCACCCCGGAGCGCTGTCTCTGGTATTCAAAGGTTTCCACGACTTCTACCCGCTCGATTGAAGAGCGTTAGAAATATCAGAGTGCTGCGACAGATTGCGTCGCACCTTATCCGTTCAAGATCCAGCTAATCGAGAAAGGTGATGTCAAAAACGCAAAGCCAGTCGGATATCGCTACAGGTCCAAAACGGTCACCCGCTCTTGCAATTGTTCTTCAGGAAATTGTTTATACATATTTACTAAAATTAAAATAATTAAATAATAAATAACATTGATGCGATGCTAAATGCCAACAGCGGGTTGTGTTCCCGCACTCGCGGATGAGTGATTTTCCGGCGTTTAATGGCTGCGGTGCGCGCCTATACTGAAACTTGAGTATTCCGCAGGCGGCCGACGCGGCGCCGGAGCTGACATGGACCAGGCGAGCAATCCGGAGCACGAAATCCTGCTGGCGCAGTTGCAGGCGCTGGATCGCGATTCGCAGTCCGCGGTAGCGCCATCGGGCTTCGACGGTTTCCTGCGGCATTACTACGGTATGGCCTCGCCGGACGCGCTCAGGCAGCGCACGCCGCAGGAATTGCTTGCGGTCGCACGCGGCCACTGGCAGTTTGCGCAACGGCGCTTGCCCGCGCAGGCGCTGCTGCGGGTGCTGCCGCCGGATGCGGAACCGGGCGGTCGCGCTGCGTTCGCCTGCATCGAAACCTGCACCGACGACATGCCGTTCCTGGTCGACTCGGTGGCGATGGCGGTGCGTGAATCCGGCGTTTCCATTGATTGGACCGTGCATCCGATTTTGCGCATGCGGCGCGATGCGGCCGGCGCCTTGCTTGAGGTGAATACGGCCGGTATCGATAGCGGTTCCGCAGACTCGTCGGAGTCGCTGATCCATCTTGAATTCGAACCGCTGGCCGATGCCGCCGCCTACGCCGCGCTGGCGCAGAAGCTGCGCGTGGTGCTCAGCGAGGTCGCCACCGTGGTGCGCGATCATGCCGCGATGTGTGCGCAGGCGATGGCGCTGGCGGAGCGGCTGGCGCGGACGCCTACGCTGGACGCGGTCGCCGGCGAAACCGGCGAAGCGCGTGCCTTCATGCTATGGCTGGAAGCCGGGCATTTCACTTTTCTCGGCTACTCCGAGACCGTGGCGGAAACACGCGACGGACGCACGCAGTTCGTGCCGCAGCCAGACCGTGCGCTGGGCCTGTCGCGCGAAGGCGGGCGCTTCGAGGACGCCGATGAACTGATCGCGCCGGCGGGCGAACTCGACAAGTACGCGGATTCGACGCGCGTGGTGGTGGTGACCAAAGCCAGCCAGAAATCGCCGGTGCACCACGACGAATACATGGATGTGGTCTCGGTCAAGCGCCAGCGCGCGGATGGCAGCACCGAGGGCACCTGCCGCTTCATCGGCCTGTTCTCCTCGGAGGCCTACCTGGAGCGGCCGCGCAACATCCCGCTGATCCGGCACAAGGTCGAGCATGTGATCGCGCGCGCGCGGCTGCCGGAAGCTTCGCATGCCGGCAAGGCGCTCCGCGAGAGCCTGCACGGCCTGCCGCGTGACGAGCTGTTCCAGTCCAGCGAGGACGAACTATTCCAGCTAAGTATGGGCATCGGCGCGCTGCGTGAGCGTCACCAGCTCAAGCTGTTCATGCGCCGCGACCGCTACGGCCGCTTCTATTCCTGCCTGGTCTACCTGCCGCGCGACCGCTATTCGCGCGAACTGCGCGACCGCATCGCGCAGGAGTTGACCGCGATCTGCGGCGGCTTGTCGGTGGAGCGCAATGTCGAACTGCCGCGCGGGCCGCTGGCGCGCATCCACTACATTGTGCGCACGCCGCCGGGCACGCGCATCGCACAGTCCGTGCAGGAGGTCGAACAGCGCCTGATCGCGGCGACGCGCAGCTGGCGCGAACAGTTGCGCGAAATCCTGTTGCAGTCATCCACGCATGCGGCGCCGGTGCAGATCGCCGCGCGTTTTGCCGAGGCATTCCCGCTGTCCTATACCGAGTCGGTGCCGCCGCCGCTGGCGGCGGTGGATTTGCAGGTGCTGACGCAGTTGTCCACGCAGCAGCGACTGCTGGCGCGCTTGCTGCTGAGCGATGCAGGTCATGTCGAAGGACTCAAGCTGTATGCCTGGGCCAGCCCGGCGGCGTTGTCGGATGTGTTGCCGGCGCTGGAGAATTTCGGCCTGCGCGTGATTCGCCAGGAGCCTACCGAGGTCAAGCCGCGCGACGGCGAGACGCTGTGGATCCAGCATTTCGAAATCGGTGCAATCGCAGTTGGTGCAAAGCCGGCGCCGGCACAGAAAATCCGTTTCGAGCAGGCGTTCCTGCAGTGCTGGAATGGCGAGACCGAGAACGACAGTCTCAATCGCCTGGTGTTGGCCGCGGGTCTGGATGCGCGACAGGTGACCTGCGTACGCATGATCACCAAATACCTGATCCAGACCGGGCTGCCGTATTCGCAGTCCTACATGGCGCAGTTGCTGGCGGATCACGCGAACCTCGCAGGGCTGCTGGTGCAGCTGTTCGAGGCGCGTTTCGACCCGCAGCGCGCGGCTGCGCAACGCAGCATCGACGAGCAGACCTGCATCGGCCAGATCGACAGCGCGCTCGACCAGGTGGCCAGCCTCGACGGCGACCGCGTGCTGCGCGCGTTCCTGTCAGTGGTGCGTGCCGGGCTGCGCACCAATTATTTCCAGAGCACACCGCAGGGCGGACGCAAGACTTATGTCAGCCTCAAGCTCGATCCGGCGAAAGTGCCGGAACTGCCGCTGCCGCGGCCGATGTTCGAAGTCTTCGTTTACTCACCGGAATTCGAAGGCATCCACCTGCGCGGCGGCAAGGTCGCTCGCGGCGGCCTGCGCTGGTCGGATCGGCGCCAGGATTTCCGCACCGAGGTGCTGGGCCTGATGAAAGCGCAGCAGGTCAAGAACACCGTGATCGTGCCGGTCGGCGCCAAGGGCGGTTTCGTCGTCAAGCGTCCCGTCGATCCTGCCAACCGCGAGGCGTGGATGCAGCAAGGCATTGCGTGTTACCGGACTTTCCTGCGCGGCCTGCTGGATATCACCGACAACCTCAATGGCGTCGAGGTGATCCCGCCGCCGGATGTGGTGCGTCACGATGGCGACGACCCCTATCTGGTGGTGGCAGCCGACAAGGGCACCGCGACTTTCTCCGACATCGCAAATGGCGTCGCCGCCGAATACGGCTTCTGGCTTGGCGATGCATTCGCATCCGGCGGTAGCGCCGGCTACGACCACAAGAAGATGGGCATTACTGCGCGCGGCGCATGGGAGAGTGTCAAGCGTCACTTCCGTGAGCTCCAATGGACCGCCGCCGCCGGCGATGTCCGCAAGGGCAAAGACATTCAGAGCGAGGCTTTCACCTGCGCCGGCATCGGCGACATGTCCGGCGACGTGTTCGGCAACGGCATGTTGCTGTCGCGCAAGATCAGGCTGCTCGCCGCGTTCGATCACCGGCACATCTTTCTCGACCCCGATCCAGATCAGGAAAAGAGCTTCACCGAACGCGAGCGCATGTTCCATCTGCCGCGCTCGTCGTGGGCCGATTACGACGCCGGACTGATTTCCGCAGGCGGCGGCATTTACCCGCGCTCGGCGAAGTCGATCCATTTGTCCGACGAAGTCCGCAAGGTTCTGGATGTCCGCGACGCGGCATTGACGCCGGCGGAGCTGATCCGCGCGATCCTGCGTGCGCCGGTCGATCTGTTGTGGAACGGCGGCATTGGCACCTATGTGAAATCCGCTTTCCAGTCGCACCAGGATGTCGGCGATCGAAGCAACGATGCCGTGCGTGTCAACGGCCGTGAGCTGCGCTGCAAGGTGGTAGGCGAGGGCGGCAATCTCGGGTTTACCCAGTTGGGCCGTATCGAGTACGCCCTGACCGGCGGGCGCATCAACACCGATGCCATCGATAACGCTGCCGGTGTGCATACCTCGGATCGCGAGGTCAACATCAAGATTCCACTGAACACGCTGATGACCTCGGGCAAGCTGGATCGTGAGCAGCGCGACCCGCTGCTGGCGCTGATGACCGGCGACATTGCGCGTTTCGTGCTGCGCGACAACTACGTGCAGTCGCAGGCGGTGTCGATGCTGGAGCAGGGCGCCGCGGCGCGCCTGGAGGAACACTCCGATTTGATCCGCACGCTGGAGCGCGATGGCCTGCTCAATCGCCGAATCGAGTTTCTGCCGGACGACGATACGATCAAGGAGCGCCGCGCGCAGTCGCGCGGGCTGACGCGCCCGGAACTGTCGGTGCTGCTGGCCTACAGCAAGATTTCCCTGTACGACGCCATGCTGCGCAGCGATGTGCCGGAAGACCCGTTTTTCGAGCACGATCTGCTGGCAAATTTCCCGCGGGAACTGGTCGGACACTTTCGCGAAGCGCTGGTGCATCATCAATTGCGTCGCGAGATCATCGCCACCATGCTGACCAACGCGGTGGTTAACCGCATGGGCGTTTCGTTCTCGCACCGGCTGGCGGACGACCACGGCGTTTCGCGCGCCGAGATCATCAAGGCTTACGCCGCCGCGCACCGCATCTACGGCGGCGACCGTTACTGGCTTGCGATCGAGGCGCTCGACAACCGGCTGCCGGCGGCGCTGCAATATCGGCTGTTCGAGCGCGCAGCGGGCCTGTTCAAGCACGCCACCAGCTGGATCGTGAATTCGCGCAACGTGCTCAGGCCGGTCCTCGAAAATGTGCGGCGTTTCGAGAGGCCGGTCGCACAGCTTGAACAACTGCTGCCGCAGCAACTGCCGCCATCCTACCGCGAGGACTGGGATCACGCGGTGGCCGCAATGCAGAAGGAAGGCGTGCCCGAAGCGCTGGCATGGTCACTGGCCAATACCAGGGTGCTGGGCTCGGCGCTGGATATCGTCGAGTTGTCCGAGTCCAGCGGGGTATCGCTCGCGCAGGCTGCGGAAGTTTATTTCCAGATCGGCGAACGCTTCCGCATGACCTGGCTTTATGCCGCCATCGTCAACCTGCAGGTCGGAAAACGCTGGCAGGCGCTGGCGCGCACGAATCTGCGCGACGATGCCTACCGCCTGCAGCGGCTGGTGGCGGCGCGTGTGTTGCTGCGGCCGGGCGACACCGTTGACGCGCGCCTGCAGGACTGGCTGGCGCTCAATCAGCAGCGCGTCCGCTTTGCGCTGGATCGCGTGCAGGAATTGCAGACTTCTGGTTCGGTGGATTTCCCCGGCCTGGTGGTCGCGGTGCGCGAACTGCGCAAGCTGCGGGCCCTGTAAAACCCGGCGCCGTTCAGGGCAGGTGTGGTTTGGCGAGGTATTCCTGTGACTGCATTTCCTGCAGGCGCGAGCGAGTGCGCTGGAATTCAAACTTCAGTCGTGTGCCGCTATAAAGCTGCTCCAGCGGGCAGGCCGCAGTGATGATCAGCTTGACGCCACGGTCATAAAACTCATCCACCAGACTGATGAATCGCCGTGCCGGGTCTTCCATCTCGCGCGTCATCATTGGGACGCGCGACAGCAGGATGGTGTGATGCGTGCGCGCAATCTCGACATAGTCGGCCGCGCCACGCGGGCCGTCGCACAGCGCGGCAAAATCAAACCATGCGACGCCATCCGCCAATCGGCGCGCATGAACCACGCGGTCATTGAGAAGCATCTCGCAATTTTCCTGACTGCTGCCTGATGCAAAGTGGCGGAACCAGTTTTCCATGTCCGCCAGGGCCGCAGCATCACAAGGCGAGTGATAAATCTCGGCCCGGGTCAGCGCGCGCAGGCGATGGTCGATGCCGCCGTCAACATTAAGTACGTTGACATTGCGCTTGAGCATGGCAATGGCAGGCAGGAAATTCTGTCGTTGCAGACCATCTTTATAGAGACCGTCTGGCTGGATGTTTGACGTGGCCACCAGCGTCACGCCGTGCTGGAACAGAACCTCGAACAGTCGCCCCAGAATCATGGCGTCAGCAATGTCCGAAATAAAAAATTCGTCGAAGCACAGAACCCGCACCTGATCGGCAAACTGTGCCGCTACTTTGCCGATGGGGTCTTCCTCGTGCGTGAACTGTTTGCGCAGTTCATGCACTTCCAGCATGAAGCGATGAAAATGGGTGCGCTTCTTGCGGCTGAACGGCAGGGACTCGTAGAACGTGTCCATCAGATAGGTTTTGCCTCGGCCGACGCCACCCCACATGTACAGGCCGGCGACGCGTGGCCAGCGCAGATGGCTGCTGCCGAGGCGGCGCTTAGGCGGCGAAGACAGCAGTTCATCCTGCACATGCTGCAAGGCGTCCACTGCATGTGCCTGCGCTGGATCAGCCTGAAAATCCTGCCGCTGCAGATCAAGCTCGTAGCGCGCGCGCGGCCCGGGTATCGTGCTCAAGACTGCTCCACGCCGAAGACCGCGGCCAGGTGGGGGTTGAGGAACACGCCGCGCGGATCGAGTTCGGCACGCAGCCGCTGGAAATCCGCGAAACGCGGGTAGAGTTGAGCGAAATCGTAAGCGGTCTTGTCGTGCAGCGAGCCCCAGGATGGACGGCCTTCGTTACGGTCGAAGATATCGGTAATCGCGGCGAAATAATCCGTGTGCGGCATCCCGCGGTACTGGCGCACCGCGATGAACGCCGAGTCGCGCTGGTAGTTGGGCGATAGCCACAGGTCGTCACGTTTGACGAAACGCACCTGCAAAGGCATCTGCACGCGAAAGCGCAAGGCACGCATCAGCCGGTCGATCTGCCCGATCACGGCGGATAGCCGCTGCACCGGAATGCCAAACTCGATTTCGTCGTAGCGCATCAGCCGGATTGCGTCCCGGTGCCGATGAGGTTCGCTGACGCTGTTACTGTCGGACGCTCCAAGCGCCGCCAGCCGGTTGGTGGCCTGGCTGCTGCGCGGAATGTGCCGGCTCATTTCCGCCAGCATCCACTGAGCGCTGCTGTCCAGCATCAGGCGGCGCGCCTGCCGCAGAGCGCCGGAATTTGATGCAGCGGAGTCGGTCAGGTCCATGAACCTGATCTGCACCGCATCGGTATATGGAAACCAGTTGAACTCGAAATGCCGGTGGGTGCGCTTGAGCTGGTTGATGTGGGCCAGAGTTCGTGAAAGCGGTGCCTTGACGGTCTTGAACCTCAGGCGATATGCATCCACGCATTGCAGTTCGACATGGGTGATGACGCCGAGTGCGCCCAGCGACAGGCGTGCAGCGTCAAACAGTTCCGCGTGGCTGTCGACGCTGATCGTTCTCAGCGTGCCATCGACCCCGACCATGCGCAGCGCAGTCACTTGCGTCGACAGGTTGCAGAAGCGGATGCCGCTGCCGTGCATGCCGGTGCTGATGGCGCCGGCAAGGGTTTGCGCGCCGCTATTGCCGAACACATCAAGAGCGAGGCCACGATCCGCAAGGAGCGTCGCCAGTTTCCCAAGTCGGGTCCCGGAGCGCACCCAGACCCGGCGCTGCTCCAGATCAATTGAATCGATGCCGTTGAAATAATCCAGCGACATCAGGTTTTCATCGGTCCAGCACAACGGCGCAAACGACTGGCCGCTGCCACCGACGCGCAGGCGTTCGCCTTCCTCGGCAGCGCGCAACACTTCGGCCTGGATCTGTTCGACCGAGACGGGATAGGAGCGGAAGTTGGGAACCGCTTCGACGGAGCCGGACCAGTTGTGCCAGCGGCGGCGGTATTTTGCGAGCATCGGATGCCTGAGCATGGGATATCAAATGGAGGGAGTGGCGGCATCGCTACGGTCGCGTGCCCGGTCCGGCTCTCCGCAAAGCTCAAGAACCTGCGCGCGCACGGAGTCACGCAGCTTCGTTTCAGCCTCCTTGTGAGTGCCGGCTGGCGCGATCGCCGGCAGCACTTGCACGCAGACCGGGTTCCATTGCGGCAGGCGGTTATGCCCGCCCCAAAGTATGCGTGTGCCAAGAATGCCGACGGGGACGCAGGGTACGCCGGCGCGCACCGCCATCATGAAAGCACCATTCTTGAACGGCAGCAGGCCTGGCTCGGCCTTGAATGTGCCTTCGGCGAAAATCGCCAGAGAAGTGCCGTTTTGCACCTCGCGGATCAGGGTCCTGGTCTGGCGCGCGCCTTCGCGCGCCGCGCTGCGGTTGACGAAAACCGCACCCATCCGGCGGATGGTCGGGCCGATCAGTGGCCAGCTTGCAGCGCCATCCTGCACCACGAAAGTAAATCGCGAGGGCAGCGCGGCCGTGAGGATCAGGCCATCAAGGTAGCTCGCGTGATTGGCGATGGCGATGCAGGGACCGGCCGGCAGATGCTCCAGTCCGCGCACGCGCAGCGGTACGCCCATGCACAGCAGCGCCAGACGCATGCCGGCCCGGCCGATGGAGCGGCGCAGCCCAAGACCTGGCGCAACGATGACCAGCAGGCAGACCGGTACAGCCACGGCAATGAAGATCGTGACCGCATAAATTCCGTAAAGCAGATTGCAGAATCTGGAGAGCATTGGCCGCTATTATAGTTTCGTGAGCAGCGACGACGTGCCTCAATTTGCCGAAAAACCCAGTGCCGAGGACGAGGCCGCGATTGCGCGCTTTCTCGACCGGCTCTGGCTGGAGCGCGGCCTGTCACGCAACACCCAGTCCAGCTATCGCTCCGATCTCGGCCTGTTCGCGCGCTGGCTGCTGCCGCGCGGGGTCGAACTGTCGCGTGCTCAAGAAGCGGACATTCACGGTTATTTCGCCGCGCGCAGCCGCGCGACCGGCTCATACACGGCGCGTTCGCAGGCGCGTTTGCTGTCGGCGCTACGCCAGTTTTTCCGCCACATGGTGCTGGACGGACAGCGCAAGGATGATCCCAGCGCACGGCTGGAATCGCCCAAATTGCCACGGCGCTTGCCCGCAACGTTGAGTGAAAAGGAGGTGGAAAATCTGCTTGCGGCCCCGCAGGCTGACAGCGATCTGGGGCGACGCGATCGTGCGATGCTCGAGCTGATGTACGCATCCGGGTTGCGTGTCAGCGAACTGGTGAAACTGGAGTTGCCGCGCGTCAATGTTCAGCAGGGCGTCGTTCAGGTCGTGGGCAAGGGCGGCCGCGAGCGGCTGGTGCCGATGGGCGAGTGGGCGATGGCGGCGATTGGTGATTACATCCTGAAAACCCGTCCACTGCTGGCCGCGGGCCGCAATAGTGACGCCCTGTTCCTAACCGCCCGTGGTGCGGCGATGACGCGACACAATTTCTGGCATCTGATCAAGCGCTATGCGGCACAGGCGGGCATCGTGGTGAAGCTGTCGCCGCATACCCTGCGCCACGCTTTTGCGACCCATCTGCTGGAGCATGGCGCGGATTTGCGCACGGTGCAGTCCTTGCTGGGGCATGCGGACTTGTCCACCACGCAGATTTATACCCATGTGACGCGGCAGCGCCTGCGCGACTTGCACCGCCAGCATCACCCCAGGGCATGAATCGGCGCGGGGCCCGCGGCGGTTCGCGTGTTCAACCCTGCGGCGCGGGCCCCACCGCGCTGACCTGGCCACCATTAGTGGCTTGCTTGTCCAATATCTGCGCAAGCTGATCGGGTGTCTGGTAGCCGGGAATCATTTCGCCGTCTTCGAGGATCAGCGACGGCGTGCCACGCACGCCGAGGCTGACGCCGGTCATGTATTCATCCATCACCGGATTCTTGCAACTGGAATCGCCTTTCATCGGATCGCCGAGCGTGGCCCTGGTCAATGCGGTGTTGCGGTCGGCTGAGCACCACGTCACTTCGGCCTTGCGGAAGGATTCCGTATCCGGTCCGGTGCGCGGGAAAGAAACATAGCGGATGGCGATGCCTTTGGCGTTGTAGGCTGCGATCTGGCTGTGCAGCATGCGGCAGTAGCCGCAATCGACGTCGGTGAACACCGTCACCGTATGCTTGGGACTGGGCGGGGCGAACACGATCATGTTCTGCAGGCCGATCTTGTTCAGCGCAGCGACACGTTCGGCGCTGCGCTGTTTCTCGGTGATCTGCTCACCGGTGGTGAGGCGCACCAGATCGCCTTCGATCATGTATTGGCCGTCGCCGGTGACGTACGCGAAATTCATGCCCGAACGGACTTCGTACATGTCGGGCACGGGCGAAGCCTTAACGGTGAAATCCTTGGCATTCAGGAGTTTGGTGAGTTTGGCATGCAGTTCGGACAGGTTCACCGTGGCGGCGGGAGCGGGATTTGCGGCGGCGTTCGGGCCGGGAATTTCAGTTTTAACCGCATCCGGTTGCACCGGGGTGCTGGCGGCAGGCTCCGCTGCCGTTGCAGGCGAGCTTGTCTGGACAGCCGACTCAGCCACGGCAACCGTGGTCGTGGCGGCAGGTGCGTGATAAGGCGGCGCGCAGGCGGCGAGGGTCGGCAACAGGCTTGCCAGGGTGAACAGGAGTTTCATCGGAAAACTCTTTGCATGAAGACAGATGGGTTTAAGACAGCAGAGCAGCGGGCGGGTTCGGCCAGTGCGGACGCTAGGCTGATTTTACCGCGCTGGCAAGGCGGCCCGGCGATTTTCTAATAGCGGGCCAGCATGTCCTGGATGTCGGTGCGTGCGGCTTCCATCGACTCGTAGAGCGGAATGTGATGGCGCCGCTGATTGCCGTTGACGATCAAGGCGAAGGCGATAAACCCGCCGTCCTTGCGCCGCAGGTAACCGGCCAGCCCAAGCACCGAATGGGGGTCTTCGAGGGTGCCGGTCTTCAGCGCCACGCGGTCCAGCCAGTCGGCATTGCCCATGCGCAGGAACAGGAATGGTGCCTGACGCGGCACCACCAGTCCGGCGTAGAAGGCGGGGAAATTGCGCGTATCCCGGTATTCGTGATTGAGCAGGGTGACAAGATCGCGCGCCGAAATCAGGTTTTCGGGCGTCAGGCCGCTGCCGCTGAGCAGAATCGGTGCTGATTTGGACTGGCTGCCACGGCCCGCTGCGGTGTATGAGACAAATGAAGCCAGGCTGCGCCCGGCATCCGCCAGACTGGGCGCACTGTGCTGGGAGTTGGAAGCCATGTTCAGGGTCAGGACATCGGCAATGTAGTTGTTGGAATTGCGCAACATGCCCCATAACTGCGAACGCAGCGACATACCCTCGAAATTGGCAAGTTCGATGGCCGTGTCCGGCGTCGGGCCACTGCGCACGACGATGGAGCCTGTGATCGACACCCCAATCTCACGCAACATTTCGCCGAACACCTGACCCGTTCCGGTGGCTGGCGACGACATCGCGCGATACACCCGCACCGGGCCGCTGTCCGGGACGTTGCCGCCGACCCGCAGGCTGTCGCCGCTACCGTCGGTGATGCGCTCCACCCAGAATGAAGGGCCGCGTGAACTGGCAACGGTGGTGATGCTGCCATTGACCGCTATCGGCAGGCGCGCCAGACCACAACCGCGAACCTGGGCGGGTGCATCGATCAGGGTGGGCCGGATTTCCACGCACCAGTTGCCGAAGTCGACGCCAATCGACGACAGCGGTGCGTTATAGGCGGTATCGCTAAGCTTGAGCGCCTTGCAACGGTCCTCGGTTTCGCAGCCGACCGGGCCAAACGGACCTTCCTGCACCACCAGATTGCCGTTAACGACGGTGATGCCTGTTCCCTTGAACTGCGTCGCCAGTGACCACAGGCCCTGATCGTCGAGGCTTGGGTCGCCGGCGCCGGCGAGAATCAGGTCATGGTCGAGCCGGCCATTGGCATAAGGCCCGGCAGCATACAGGCGCGTGACAAAAGTCTTGTCTGCGGGCCAGTGATCCAGCGCGGCGGCGGCGGTTACCAGCTTGGTCACCGAAGCGGGCGTCAGCCGGGTATCCGGGTTGATGCTGGCCAGGGTCTCACCGCTGCCCAGGTCCACGGCAAGCGCCGTGACCGACGCACCTTTTTCCTGCAGGTGGGCGAGGGATGACCAGTTGGCAGATGGGGTGGCGAGGGCGCTTGCTGAAAGCAGTGCGGCAGAAACGGTGAAAACAAGACGATACGGAACAGACACGGAATATCTAGCCTCAGGCGGATCATGGGCCGATGGCTTCGATGCGGAGTCTTCGCAAGCTGCTCGCATCCCGGCCATCCGAAATTCGGCGAAGTCTAGCATTCCGCGCCTGCGGCAGGACTCGCTTTCCACGAAAACTTTCATGCCGCTGCATTGGTGCTGCGAGTAGAATCCGGCATGACTTTTGCCAGATGTATCGCATGACTGCTCCCGCGATTCTGCTGCCGCGACAACCCCTGACGGCTCCCGGACCATGGGTGGAGTTGCAGGGCCGTGTACGCGACCGGCAGGGCCGTCACAAGCGCAAGTTGCGCGTTTCGCTGACGGACCGCTGCAATCTGCGCTGTCCCTACTGCATGCCCGACACGCCGCAGTGGCTGCCACGGAAGCAACTTCTGGATCGTGCCGAACTCAAGCGCCTGATCACACTGTTCGTCACGCGTCTGGGCATAACCCAGTTGCGCCTCACCGGCGGCGAACCGCTGCTGCGCAAGGACCTTGAGGACTGTATTGCCGATTTCAGCGGACTGCGAACGCAAGGCCTGGAACGCATTTCACTGACCACCAACGGCGTGCTGCTGGCACGGCGTGCGCGAGGTCTGCGCGCCGCTGGACTCGATGACATCAATGTCAGTCTCGACGCACTCGACGCTGCCGCGTTCGCGCGGATGTCTGGCGGACATGGCGATCCTGCGCAGGTCACCGCGGGCGTTCTTGCGGCGCGCGAGGCCGGCCTGCCGGTCAAGATCAATATGGTGGTCATGCGTGACTTCAATGAGGATGAAGTATTGCCGCTGGCGCGCTGGGCGCTGGACCATGCGGTGCCATTGCGGCTGATCGAGTTCATGCCGCTGGACAGCGGCGGCCGGTGGAACCGCGAGCGCGTGGTGCCCGCCGCCGACATGCTGAAAATACTCGGCGCTGCGTTCGAAGTCGAGGCACTGCCGGAGAACGACGATCCGGCGCGCTACTACCGGCTTGACGGACGCGGCATGCTCGGCATTATCTCCACCATCTCGCGACCGTTTTGTACGCGTTGCGATCGCCTGCGCCTCACCGCCACCGGCGAACTCTATGCCTGCCTGTTTTCCGCAAACGGGCACGACCTGCGCAGTCCGCTGCGTGCGGGCACGGCGGACGCGGAAATCGAAGCTGCAATCCGTCGGCATGTCTGGTTCAAGGAAGCCGGCTACGCGCAGACCGGCTATGTCGAGCGGCCGATCACGATGCATGCGTTGGGGGGGTGAGCCGTGCGTTTTATGCGAAGCATTGCTTCGCGCACGGCGAACGCCCGGCCGGGAGCGTTTGGCATGGCGAGGAATGACTCAATGTCATTCCGAGTTCAGCAAAACGCCGGGCTGGGGTTAAATCAAGCGATTGGAGTTGCGCCATGGACGGCAAGAACAAGGATGATTTGATGAAGATCAGTGTCGAACTGCATGGCGTGTTGTGCCGTCTTGCCGGCGCGCAGCGGCTCACCGTGCAGTTATCTGGGCAATCGACGGTCGCCGACGCCATCACCGCTGTTGAGCAACTGGCGCCGGGGATGGCGGAGCGCCTTGAAGTGACCGCCTGCGCGATTGGCGATGCACTGGTGGCGCGCAGTGCCGTATTGGATCCGGGAACAACGCTGGTGTTGATTCCGCCGGTTTCCGGAGGTTGAGATGACGCAGCGTCTCACCGAGCGGCCGCTGGATGTCGAAGCCCTGCTGGCACAGACCCAGGATCCGGATTGTGGTGCGCTGGTGGTTTTTGGCGGCACCGTGCGTTTTGACGATGGTGTGAGCGCCATCGATTACACGGCCTACGCACCGCTTGCGGAAAAGGCGCTGGCCGAGGTCGAACGGGAAGCGCTGCGACGTTTTGATATTCGCCATTGCCGACTCCTGCACCGCACCGGCCTGCTCAAACTCGGCGAACTGTCGGTGCTGGTGGTGGTGCGTGCGGCGCATCGCGGCACGGCTTTCGACGCCGCGCGCTGGGCCATCGATACGCTCAAGCAACGCGTGCCGGTGTGGAAAGAAGAGCATTACAGGGATGGCCGCAGGACTTTTGTCGAAGGAACGCCGATATCGGGATCAACGTGAAACGGATTACGCTAATCGTCATGACGCTGATTCCCGCGATTTCCATGACCAGCTTTACCGCAAAGGCAGAGACTGCGAATGTCGCGGTAGCCGCGAATTTCATCGAAACGGCGAGGACAATCGAGCCGCAATTCGAGCAACTCACCGGGCAACAGGTGCGATTCAGTTCGGCCTCGACCGGTGCGCACGATGCGCAGATCCGCCACGGCGCGCCGTTCGATGCCTGGCTCGCGGCCGACGAGGCGCATCCGGCGGCGCTGGAACAAGAGGGCCTGGCAGTTGCCGGCACGCGCTTTACCTACGCCGTTGGCAAACTGGCGCTATGGAGCACCACGCGAGCGTCGCTGGATGAAAAATCGCTGGGAAATCTTGCATCCGCTGACAAGCTTGCCATCGCCAATCCGCAGCTCGCCCCCTACGGTGCCGCTGCGCAGGCGGTCCTGCAGAAGCTGGGTCTGTGGACCGCGCTTCAGGCGCACTTGGTCACGGGCCAGAACATTGGCCAGACCCTGGAGTTCGTCGCCAGTGGCTCTGCTGCGATGGGTTTCGTCGCCTATTCCGAGATTCGTGGCAAGGCGGGCGTCAGCTGGTTGCCGCCGCAAGACCTGTATCCGCTTTTGGTGCAGCAGGCGGTGTTGCTCAAGCACGGCGCCGGCAATGCTGCCGCGATTGCCTGGCTGAATTTCCTGCACAACAAGGCACGGCCCGCAATCCGCGAAGCCGGCTATGGCACGCCAGAAGAGTAGATGCTGCTCTCCGCCGACGACTGGCAAAGCCTGGCTCTGACCCTGCGTCTGGCCGCGGCGACCACCGTGGTGCTGGTGGTGCTGGCGCTGCCGCTGGCGTGGTGGCTGGCGCGCAGCCGACACCCGCTGCGCCATGTTGTCGAAGCGCTGGTCGCGCTGCCGCTGGTGTTACCGCCGACGGTCATCGGTTTTTACCTGTTGCTGCTGTTTGCCGGTCATGGGCTCAATTTCACTTTCACCGGCCTGGTCATTGGATCGGTGCTGTATTCGCTGCCGTTTGTGGTGCAGCCGCTGACACAGGCCTTCGCCGCGATCGGCGTGCGGCCGTTGCAGCTTGCAGCGGTGCTCGGCGCGCCGCCGCTGCAGCGCTGGTGGAGGGTAGCGGTGCCGCTGGTGCTGCCGGGCCTGATCTGCGCCGCACTGCTCGGCTTTACCCACACGCTGGGCGAGTTCGGCGTGGTGCTGATGATTGGCGGCAATATTCCCGGCGTAACACGACTGGTGTCGATCGCGCTGTTTGAGCACGTCGAGACCCTGCAGTATGCACAGGCCCATCGCTTGGCCTTGTGCATGCTGTTGCTGTCGGTGCTGCTGATGACGCCGGTGTACGTGATGCTGCGCCGCTGGCAGATGCGTTACCTGACGTGAATACCGACATGCGTGATGACGACATCGTCATCGACCTGCAGTGGCCGTCGCGGCGCGTGGTGGCGGAGTTGCCGGCGCGCGGGCTGTGTCTGCTCACCGGCGCATCGGGCGCGGGAAAATCCACCTTGCTGCACGCACTGGCCGGACTGGTTCGCGTGCCCGGAACCGTGCGCGTAAACGGCCAGATCTGGCAGGACGCGGCGAATTTTCTCCCTGCGCACGTCCGATGTGCTGGCCTGGTGTTTCAGGAGGCCAGCCTGCTGCCGCACCTGAATGTCGCCGCAAATTTCCGTTTCGCCGCTGCTGGCGCGGCACGCGCAGACGTTTTGTTGCCGTCCGTAACGGAATTGGCCGGGCGTCTTGGGCTGCAAGATTTGCTGGCGCAATACCCATCGCGCCTGTCCGGCGGCGAGCGGATGCGTGCAGCACTGGCCTGTGCGCTGTTGAGCGGGCCGCGCTGGCTGCTGCTCGACGAGGCGCTCAGCGCGCTCGACGAGGCGATGCGCCGGCGGGTGATCGATCTGCTGCTGGAGCAGGCGCAAAATCTGCCGCTATTGCTGGTGACGCATTATCCTGACGAACTGGCGGCGCATGCCGTTGCACGAATCAGACTCTAAGATAATCAGAGATTCCCTGGCCATGTCCGAAAATTTCCTGCCCCTGAACATTAGTGTGCTGACGATCTCCGACACGCGCACGCTGGCCAATGACCGTTCCGGCGACACGCTGATCGGCCGCTTCACCGAGGCCGGGCACCATCTTGCCGGGCGCGCGATTGCGCCGGACAACATCTACCGCATCCGCGCGGTGGTCTCGCAATGGATCATCGATGCGCAGACCCAGGTGATCCTCACCACCGGCGGCACCGGCGTCACCGGCCGCGACGGCACACCCGAAGCGGTTGCGCCGCTGCTCGACAAGGAACTGATTGGTTTCGGTGAGTTGTTCCGCTCAATCAGTTATCAGCGCATCGGCAGTTCGTCGATGCAGTCGCGCTGCCTCGCCGGTGTCGCCAACGGCAAGTATATTTTTTGCGTGCCGGGCAGCGTCGATGCCTGCGAAACCGCCTGGGATCATTTGCTGTGCACTCAACTCGACAGCCGCACGATCCCCTGCAATTTCGCCGTGCTGGTGCCGCGATTGACTGAGCGTTAGACCAAGGATCACTGGCGATCCGCTGCAAGCAGGGTTTCAAGCCGGTGTTTTTCTTCCGGCTGATTCAGACTCCAGAATTCGTGCGGCCAGGACTCATACAGGACCGTCGCCGCATCATGCCGGCGCAGCCAGGCTTGCACGCTACGCTCGCCGCCGGCGAGGCTCGCCCGGAGATCGTCGCGCAGCACACCTGAGATCAGGCAGCACACCGGCATCGGGCCGTCGGCGGTGCTCACATATGCGGCGAGTGAACCATTTTGTCGCACGGCCGCGCACAATCTTTGCGCAAGATCGTCCGGCAACCGCGCCGCATCGACCGGCACATACAGCACCCAATCGGTGCATGCGATGTCGAGCACAGCGCTGATTCCTGCCAGCGGGCCGGAAAAGTCAGGGAGCTTGTCGCCAATGACCGGCCAGCCAAAACGCGTGTAATCGTCGATGCGGCGGTTGGCGTTAATGATGATCCGCTCCACCTGCGGTTGCAGCCGCTCCAGCACGCGCCTGATCAGTGGCTGGCCGGCGACTTCGACCCAGCCTTTATCGATGCCGCCGAGCCGCGTGCCGCGTCCGCCGGCGAGCACGCCGCCGGTCAGCGCAAAGCCGGGCACCATATTGGTGCGTGTCATGTTTCCGGATCGGTTGGCAGCGATGCCAGGGCGCTGGCACGGGCATTGCCTGTCAAGCGGGAGCAATTCATACGCAGGAGTTTAAACGTGAAATTGATGCACAAGGCCAGCCGCATCGACCTGTTCAGTTTCAGTACGCCGCAGATGCGTGCATTCCATCTGAGCTGGCTGGCATTCTTTGTCTGCTTCTTTGGCTGGTTCGCCTGCGCACCGCTGATGCCGGTGATCAAGGGCCAGTTCGGATTGACCAAGGACCAGATCGCCAACATCAACATCGCCGCAGTGGCGGTGACGATCCTGGTGCGCCTTGTGATCGGCCCGTTGTGTGACCGCTATGGGCCGCGCAAGGCCTATACCGGTCTGCTGTTGCTGGGTGCGATCCCGGTGATCGGCGTGGCATTTTCACAGAGCTATGAAGCTTTTCTATTCTTCCGCCTCGCCATCGGAGCGATTGGCGCCAGCTTCGTTATCACGCAGTTCCACACCTCGGTGATGTTCGCGCCCAATGTCGTCGGTACCGCCAATGCTACGACGGCGGGCTGGGGCAATCTCGGCGGTGGCGTGGCGCAGGCGCTGATGCCGCTGGTCCTGGCGGGCATCCTGATGCTCGGGGTCGAGCAGTCGCTGGGCTGGCGCATCGCGCTGATGGTGCCTGGAGTGCTG
Organism: Stenotrophobium sp.; assembly: GCA_050739895.1. Classification (GTDB taxonomy): domain Bacteria; phylum Pseudomonadota; class Gammaproteobacteria; order Nevskiales; family Nevskiaceae; genus Stenotrophobium. The sequence goes on along the minus strand of JBOICK010000090.1, from coordinate 35,524 downwards.
ATGGTGGCGATGGCGTTTCTCTACTGGCGCTACACGCAAGATTGCCCCGAGGGCAACTATGCCGAACTGCGCGCGCGCGGTGCGCTGCCCTCCCACGGCAAGCGCGAAGGCTGGACCAGTTTCAGACTCGCCGCCGGCAACTATCGCGTCTGGATGCTGTTTGTGACCTATGGCGCCTGTTTCGGCGTCGAGATTTTCATGCACAACATCGCCGCGTCATATTACGTCGACCGGTTCGGGCTTTCGCTCGAGACCGCAGGCCTGGCCGCCGGCAGCTTCGGTCTGCTGGCCCTGTTTGGACGCGCGCTCGGCGGCATTGTTTCCGACCGTGTGGCGCACATCAGGGGTCTCCACGGCCGCACGCTGCTGCTGTTTGCGCTGATCATCGGCGAAGGCGTCGGCTTGCTGTGCTTCTCGCAGATGCAGACCGCTACGCTTGCGGTGGTTGCGATGCTGGCCTTCGGCCTGTGTACGCACCTGGCCTGCGGTGCGACGTACGCGCTGGTGCCGTTCATCGACCGCAAGGCACTGGGCGGCGTCGCCGGCATCGTTGGTGCGGGTGGTAATACCGGGGCAGTGGCTGCTGGTTTCCTGATGAAAGGTACAGGCAATGTCCAGGAGTGCCTGTTCATCCTCGGGATCTTCGTCATCGCTGCCGCGCTGTGTGCGTTGCTGGTGCGCTTTTCGTCGGAAATGATCGCGCGCGAACGCGCTGCTTACCGCGAGGCGCAGGCCCAGCGTGAGCGTGAAGCGGAAGATTTGAGGGAAGCGTGGATGGTCAGGTAGCAAAGCCATGTCGCAATTTTTCGTCGCCCGCTATCAAGGTTCTATTGTTCAATGCAGTTATTAAATATATAATTAAATAATATTAATATATTAAAATATAACACTATTGATCTGGCAAGAATCGACAGCGGGCGCCTCATTTCAGTGCGCTGCGTCGCTTTTAGACGCTTGGCACCTGCTCCAACTTGGCACGCCGCTTGCTGCATTGCGCTTGCAAGAACTTATTTCCAGCACAGTGAGGCATGAACGTGAAGCAGCGCATCGTCGTTGTCGGCAATGGCATGGTCGGCCACAAATTCCTGGAACGCGTCATCGCCGGCGGGACCGAGGCGGAACTTGCCGTGTTCTGCGAAGAACCGCGCCCGGCCTACGACCGTGTGCATCTCTCGGAATTTTTCGCTGGCAAGAGTGCGGCAGACCTGTCGCTGGTCGCCGAGGGTTTCTTCGAAGGCAATGGCATCGAGCTGCATCTCGACGACAAGGCCGTCACCATTGACCGCGAACAAAAGATCGTGCGTTCCGCGCAGGGCCGCGAGATCAGCTACGACAAGCTGGTGTTGGCGACCGGCTCGTATCCCTTCGTGCCGCCGTTGCCGGGCAAGGACCGGCCGGGCTGCTTCGTCTATCGCACCATCGAAGACCTCGAAGCCATTGATGTCGCCGGCCGCGCGGGCAAGATTGGCGTCGTCGTCGGTGGCGGCCTGCTCGGACTCGAAGCCGCCAAGGCACTGAAGGATCTTGGCCTGGAAGTCCACGTCGTCGAATTCGCGCCGCGCCTGATGGCGGTGCAGGTGGATGACGGCGGCGGCCGCGTGCTGCGCCAGAAGATCGAGCAACTCGGCGTGCGCGTACACACCGGCAAGAACACGCTGGAAATCGTTGACGGCGAAACTTGCCGCCACAAGATGAAGTTCGCCGATGGCAGCTCGCTGGAGACAGACGTGATCCTGTTCTCCGCCGGGATCCGCCCGCGTGACGAACTGGCGCGCTCCAGCGGAATCGAGGTCGGCGAGCGCGGCGGCATCAAGGTCAACGACCGCTGCCAGACTTCCGACCCGGATATCTACGCCATCGGCGAATGCGCGCTGTGGGGCGGAAAAATTTACGGCCTGGTCGCGCCCGGCTACCAGATGGCGATGACCGCGGCCGATCACGCGCTGCGCGGCGAGGGCGAGGCCTTCACCGGCGCCGACATGAGCACCAAGCTGAAATTGCTCGGCGTCGATGTCGCCAGCGTCGGCGACTGCCATGCCGCCACGCCCGGTTCGCGCACCTATGCGTTCTCCGACGAGGTCAAGCAGGTCTACAAGAAGCTGGTGGTCAGCGAGGATCACAAGTTCCTGCTCGGCGCGGTGCTGGTCGGGGAGGCCGAGGAGTACGGCACCCTGCTGCAGATGACGCTCAACCGCATGGAGTTGCCGCAACATCTGGAAGACCTGATCCTGCCGCGCCGCGACAGCGGTGGCGAAAAGGGTGGCGGCATCGGTGTCGGCGCGCTGCCGGCGGCGGCGCAGATCTGCTCCTGCAACAATGTCAGCAAGGGTGCGATCTGCTCCGCGATCGATACCGGCTGCGTGACGCTGGGCGATCTCAAGAAGAAGACCAAGGCGGCGACGTCCTGCGGTGGCTGCGGGCCGCTGGTGACGCAAATCCTCAAGTACGAACTGGCCAGCCGCGGCATGGCGGTGAACAATCATCTATGCGAGCACTTCGCGTATACGCGCCAGGATTTGTACAACATCGTGCGTATCGAGAAGCTCAAGACTTTCGATGAACTGCTGACGCGCCACGGCAAGGGCAAGGGCTGCGACATCTGCAAGCCGACGGTCGGCAGTATCCTCGCCACCTGCTGGAACGAGCACGTGCTAAAGCCGATGCTGGCCAAGCTGCAGGACAGCAACGACTACTTCCTCGCCAACATCCAGAAGGACGGCACTTACTCGATCGTGCCGCGCGTTTCCGGTGGCGAAATCACGCCGGACAAGCTCATCGTGCTCGGCGCGGTGGCGAAGAAATATGGCCTCTACACCAAGATCACCGGCGGCCAGCGCATTGACCTGTTCGGTGCGCAGGTGCAGCAGTTGCCGCTGATCTGGAAGGAACTGATCGACGCCGGTTTCGAGTCCGGCCATGCTTATGGCAAGTCCATGCGCACGGTGAAATCCTGCGTTGGCAGCAGTTGGTGCCGCTTCGGGGTGCAGGATTCCGTCGGCCTGGCGATCGAGATCGAGAACCGCTACCGCGGTCTGCGTTCACCACACAAGATCAAGCTGGCGGTTTCCGGCTGCACCCGCGAGTGCGCCGAGGCGCAGAGCAAGGATGTCGGCGTGATTGCGACCGACAAGGGCTGGAACCTCTATGTCTGCGGCAACGGCGGCATGAAGCCGCGCCATGCCGATCTGCTGGTCAGCGATCTCGACAAGGAAACGCTGATCAAATACATCGACCGCTTTCTGATGTTCTACATCCGCACCGCCGACCGTTTGCAACGCACCAGCGTCTGGCTGGAAAACCTGCAGGGCGGGCTGGACTACCTGCGCGAGGTGGTGTGCGAGGACAAGCTCGGCATCGGCGCCGAACTGGAAGCGGAGATGGCACACATCGTCGACACCTACGAGTGCGAGTGGAAGCAGGCGATCAACGATCCGCAGACGCTCAAGCGTTTCCGTCACTTCGTCAACAGCGAGCAGCTTGATGATGGTGTGGTGTTCGTACCCGAGCGTGGCCAGATTCGTCCGGCGAATATCGAGGAACGGCAGCAGCGCCGCGCCGACCGGCTGGAGAAACTGAGCGCATGAGTACCCTCATGGAGAAAAGCGCCGTCGCGGTCTGCGCACTGAACGATATCCTGCCGGACATGGGTGTGTGTGCACTGGTTGAGGCGCGCCAGGTGGCGATTTTCCGCGTCGGCGAGAGCGACAAGGTTTACGCCATCGGCAACTACGACGCCAACAGCGGCGCGCATGTTTTGTCGCGCGGCATCGTCGGCGATCTCAACGGTCGCCTGGTGGTGGCTTCGCCGATCTACAAGCAGCATTTCGATCTCAACACCGGCGAGTGCATCGAAGATCCGCTGGCCTCGGTGCGCGTCTATGCCGCGTATGTCGAGGATGGGCAGGTGTTCGTCGCGGTGCCGCCGGCGGGTGTGCGCGGCAAGGTCGCGCAGCAGAAGCCGCGATTGGTGGTGGTCGGCAACGGCATGGCGGCGATGCGTGTGGTCGAGGAAATCCTGCGTATCGCGCCGGATCTGTACGACATCACCGTGTTCGGCGCCGAGCCGCATGGCAACTACAACCGCATCCTGCTGTCGCCGGTGCTGTCTGGCGAGAAGCAGGTCGAAGAGATCATGCTCAATACGCCGGACTGGTATGCGCGCCACGGCATCGCGCTGCATGTCGGCGATCCGATCGTGAACATCGACCGGCCACGGCGTACGGTGCGTGCGCATAGCGGCTACGAGACGACCTACGATCGCATGCTGCTGGCGACCGGCTCCAATCCCATCATCATTCCGGTGCCGGGCAAGTCGTTGCCGGGCGTCGTCAGTTTCCGCGATCTGCGTGATGTCGACACCATGCTCAGCGCCGCCGGGCCGGGAAAATCCGCTGTCGTGATCGGCGGCGGATTGCTCGGCCTGGAAGCCGCCAACGGCCTGATGCGCCAGGGCATGAAGGTCACGGTCGTGCACCTGATGGACAGCCTGATGGAGCGGCAACTCGACAAACAGGCCGCTGCGATGTTGCGCGCGTCGCTGGAGAGTCGCGGCCTCAGCTTCGTGATGCCGGCGCAGACCGAGGCCATTCTCGGCAGTGACCGCGTGACCGGCGTGCGCTTTAAGGATGGCCGCGAGATTCCCGCCGAGCTGGTGGTGATGGCGGTCGGCATCAAGCCGAATATCGAGCTGGCGCACAAGATCGGTTTGCGCTGCGATCGCGGCGTGGTCGTCGATGACACGCTGCAAACCTACGACCCGCGCATCTACGCGGTGGGCGAGTGCGTGCAGCATCGCAACGCGACTTACGGCCTGGTCGCGCCGCTGTGGGATCAGGCCAATGTCTGCGCGACGCATCTGGCGCAGATGGGTTTTGCGCGTTACCAGGGATCGGTGACTTCGACCAAGCTCAAGGTCACCGGCATCGACCTGTTCTCGGCCGGCGATTTCGTCGGCGGCGAAGGCACCGAGGACCTGGTGCTGAACGATCCGCGTCGCGGTGTCTACAAGCGCCTCGTGCTCAAGGACAATCGCATCCGCGGCATCGTGCTGTTCGGCGATGTCACCGACGGCACCTGGTATTTCGATCTGATGCAGCGCGGCGTCAACATCGTCAGCCAGAGGCAGAAACTGCTGTTCGGCAAGGCGTACTGCGAACCGCAATGAGCGCGCCGGTCAGAACGACCTGTCCCTACTGTGGTGTGGGTTGCGGCGTGCTGGCAACGCTCAAGCGCGGCGTCGTCGAAATCAGCGGCGATCCGCGCCACCCGGCCAATCTCGGCAAGCTGTGCGTGAAAGGCTCGGCGCTGGGCGAAACTGTTGCGCTCGATGGACGTTTGTTGCATCCGCAAATCCGTGGCGAGCGCGCGACCTGGGATACGGCGCTGGATCGTGTCGCACAGGGTTTCCGCAAAATCATCGATGAGCATGGTCCGGATGCCGTCGCGCTGTATGTCTCCGGCCAGTTGCTGACCGAGGACTACTACGTCGCCAACAAGCTGATGAAGGGCTACATCGGCAGCGCCAACATCGACACCAATTCGCGCCTGTGCATGTCTTCTGCAGTGGCTGGGCACAAGCGCGCCTTCGGTGAAGACCTGGTGCCGATCAGCTACGAGGACCTGGAGCTTGCCGACCTCGTCGTGCTGGTCGGCTCCAACACCGCGTGGTGCCATCCGATCCTGTTCCAGCGCATCGTCAAGGCCAAGGAACAGCGGCCGGAAATGAAGATCGTGGTGCTGGACCCGCGCCGCACTGCGACCTGCGAACTGGCCGACCTGCACCTGCCGCTGCGCGCCGGCACCGACGTGCTGTTGTTCAACGGCCTGCTGACCTATCTGCACCAGCACGGCGTGGTCGACACTGCATTTGTTGATGGCCACACCAGGGACGTCGAGCGCACGCTCGCTATCGCCGACAACACCGCCGGCGACCTGCGCTCGGTGGCGCGGGCCTGCCGCATCGAGCCATCGGTGCTCGCCGAGTTCTATCGCCTGTTTGCGCGCACCGACAAAGTCATCACCGCGTTCTCGCAGGGCGTGAACCAGTCCAGCGCCGGCACCGACAAGGTCAACAGCATCATCAACTGCCATCTGCTCACCGGCCGCATCGGCAAGCCGGGCATGGGACCGTTCTCGGTCACCGGTCAGCCCAACGCGATGGGCGGACGCGAAGTTGGTGGCCTTTCCAACATGCTTGCTGCGCACATGGAGCTGGGTAACGCACAGCATCGCGATATCGTGCAGGAGTTCTGGAACAGCCCGGTGATCGCCGCCAAGCCTGGCCTCAAGGCGGTCGAGCTGTTCGATGCGATTAACGAAGGCAAGGTCAAGGCCGTATGGATCATGGCGACCAATCCGGTGGTGTCGCTGCCGGATGCCGACAAGGTGAAATCCGCGCTGTCCAAATGTGAGCTGGTGGTGGTCTCCGACATCATCGGGAAGACCGATACCGCCGCCTACGCCCACGTGCTGCTGCCCGCCGCTGGCTGGGGCGAGAAGGATGGCACCGTCACCAACTCCGACCGCCGCATCTCGCGCCAGCGCGCATTCCTGCCGCTGCCGGGCGAGGTCAAGCCGGACTGGTGGATTATCAGCGAAGTCGCAAAGCGCATGGGCTACGGCGAAGGATTTAACTTCAGCTCAGCGCACGAAATATTTGACGAGCACGCGCGGCTTTCGGCGTATCGCAATGTGGAGGCGGGAGGTGGGAGGCGGGAGGTGGAGAAGCTTGTCGCTGTGCGTTGCTTCGACATTGGTGGTCTTGCCGGCATGAGCCTTGAAGAGTTCGATGCGATGCCGCCGGTGCAATGGCCGATATCCCCTCTCCCCCAGCCCCTCTCCCGCGAGGGGAGAGGGGAGCAAAAGCCTTCCTCGCCTGAATCTGAGGGACAAAACAAAAGCCTCTCTCCCCTTGCGGGAGAGAGGTTGGAGAGAGGGGTTGGCACAGCCCGCCTTTTCACTGATGCCCGCTATTACCACCCCGATCGCAAGGCGCGCTTCGTGCCGACGCCACCGCGAGCACCGGTCAATGCACCCGACGCGGAATTTCCGCTGGTGCTCAACACCGGCCGCATCCGCGACCAGTGGCACACGATGACACGCACCGGGCTGTCACCGAAGCTCGCCAACCACATCCCAGAGCCTTACGTCGACATGCACCCGCACGACGCGCTGATGAGCGGCGTGCGCGACGGTGAACTGGTGCGCGTGGCCACGCGCTGGGGTGCGCTGGTGGCGCGGCTCAAGAGCACCGCAGAGCAACCGCGCGGCGCGGTGTTCGTGCCGATTCACTGGAACAACCAGTTCGCTTCCGATGCCCGCGTCGGCGCGCTGGTGAACCCGGTGGTGGACCCGGTTTCCGGCGAGCCGGAGTTCAAGCACACGCCGGTGCGCGTCGAAGCCTTCGGCGTCAACTGGCATGGCTTCATCCTCAGCCGCGCGGCGCTGGATGTGGACGGCGTCACCTGGTGGACACGCATCCAGGGCCAGCAATTCCTGCGCTACGAACTCGGTGGCCGCGAAATCGTGAATGACTGGAGTGCCTGGGGCCGCAAGCTGCTTGGCGCCACCGACCCTACCGCCGATTGGCTGGAATATTGCGACAAGACCGCCGGCATCTTCCGCAGCGTGCTGATGGATGGCGAACGCATCAAGGCTTGCGTGTTCGTCTCGCCGCGGCCCGATCTACCGTCGCGTGCATGGCTTTCGGGACTGTTCACCAAGAAGCATCTCGCACAGATTGACCGCGTTGGACTGCTGATCGGCGAGCCGGTCAACAAGCAGGCCGACACCGGCCCCATGGTCTGCTCCTGCTACGGCGTCGGCCGCAATACCATCATCGACGCAATCCGCACGCGCAAGCTCAAGACCGCGGGCGAGGTCACGGCCTGCCTCAAGGCCGGCGGCAACTGCGGCTCCTGCGTGCCGGAAATCAAGTCGCTGATTGCGGCTTGTGCATATAGCGAGGAGACAGCAGCGTCTACTTAAGTAAGATGGCGAGGCCTGAGTAAATTAACGCTCCTCCCATCGGCCACTTCATCCAGCGCATATAGCCTGGTGGATAGGAAAACCATCGGAGAATTCTGCCGCCCTTGATCGGAATTTCTTGGTCGCCTTTCCATATGAAAATGAGTCCTGCGAGAATCAGGACTACACCGATAATTTTTAGTGTTGCCTGATCATTCATATTTCAGCGCCCCAATTTCTGCACCAACACCTGCGTCAGCGGCTTGAGGAAATAGGCATCCTGCGGCACGGCATCGACAACGATGTCGTGTGCGGTAAGGCTGGATGCGGTGACCGGACCGACTGCGGCGACCAGAGTACGGCGCAGCCCTTCAACCAGCGCGGCGTGCTGGCCGCGCTCGGCGGCGAGCTTGAACAAACGCTCGACCTGCGCCTGGCTGGTGAAGGCGATGGCGTCAAGTTCTCCTGCGGTGAGTTGGGCGATGAGCTTCAACACTGCGCTGTCGTCGCTGTCGCTGGCATAGACATAGGGTGCAACGCTGCGCACGTCAGCGCCGGCGTGTTCGAGAAAATCGGTCAGCGGTAGATTGGGCTCGCTGCCATAGTGCTGCACGCCGACGACGCGGCCGTGCAGGTCGCCGGCCGCGGTCAGCGCGGCGATGACGCCGGCGGTAGTGGCGGGGCTAACGACAATCTCCGTGCTAAGTCCCAGTTCGCGCAGCGCCTTCACCGGCTTGGGGCCGCGTGCGAATTTGCGCACGCGCGCCAGCTCGTCGACGAACAACGGCCGCAGCGCTGGCAGGTGCCTGGCGATACAGGACAGCAGTCGATGCAGGCCTTCGCCGGTCATCAGGACCAGGTCGTCGCAGCGGCCGGCGCAGAAATCGTCCAGCCACGCCAGCACCGGCGCGGGATCGGGCGCGTCGAGGATGCTGACCAGCGGACAGCGGATCACCTGCGCGCCGCGCCGTGTCAACAGGCCGGCGAATACGTCCAGTTCGCGCGATTCCGGGATCGCGATGCGGCGGCCCTGCAGCGAGTCTTCGAGCTTCATAGCCAGGTCCAGCGCACCAGCGCGCCGGTGGTGTAGGACTGCGCTTGCGCCGGCAGGTGCACCAGCACGTTGGCGCTGGCGAGATTACTGAGCATGTGTGAATCCTGATGCGGTAGCGGGTGCAATTCGGCACGGCCATCGGCGGTGATCTGCAACTTCATGCGCGACAGGCAATCGCGCCGCGCGTCGGCCTTGATGGGCGCAGCGAGTATGCCGGCATTGAAGATAGCGCCTGTGGGTGCTGCGCCTTCCAGCTGATCCAGCACGGCGCGGACGTGCAGCGTCAGGCAGATCAACACGGCGCCGGGGTTGCCGGGGAGGCCGATTAATGCGGTGCCCTCTTGCAGGCCGAAATACAAAGGTTTCCCAGGCTTCTGTGCCACCTGCCAGAACACTCGGCGCACGCCGAGACTTTCAGCGACCGGCAGGATGTAATCCTTGTCGCCGACCGAGACGCCGCCGGTGGTGATGACCAGGTCGGCATAGTTCAATGCCTGCTTCAGCACTGTTTCGACGGCCTCGCGGGTATCGCCGATGTGATGCAATTCTGCTGCGTAGCCGTGTGAGCGCAGCCAGCTCAACACGAGTGGTCCGTTGGAATCCCAGATTTGTCCGTCGAGCAGCGGCGTTCCAACAGGCTTGATCTCGTCGCCGCTGACCAGCACGCGGATGCGCGGCGTGCGCGTGATCGTGAGTCGATCGACGCCGGCGGCCGCCAGTGCGGCGAGGTGTCCTGGTGTCAGGCGCTGGCCGATGTTGCCGAGCGTTGCGCCTTCGCGCAGTTCCTCGCCCTGCCAGCGGATGTTGGCGCCGGGTTTGAGCGGCTCGCTCAGCGTCATGCGGTCATCGGCGACACTGACGCGCTCCTGCGCGACCACCGCGCCGGCGTTGGGCGGCACGCGTGCGCCGGTGAGGATGCGCTGGCATTCGCCACGGCGCAGCGATTTGAGCGCACCGCTGTCACCAGCCGCAATGGCGTCAGTGATAACGAGCGTGCAGGGTGCGGTGGGAGCGTCTTCGTTAGTCAGCACATAGCCGTCGAGCGCCGATTGCGAGAAGCGAGGCAGATCGCAGCGCGCCAGCGCCGGCGCGCGCAGCACGCGATGCAGTGCTTGTTCCAGCGCGACCGTTGTTGCGGGCAGGGCGGTGATGTTCGCGGGATACGCCGCGAGCGCTTCGGCGAGGGAAATCATGCGCTGCGCCGCAGTCCTTCGATGGCGTGGACGATGCCGGAGATCAGCGCGGTCAGCGTCTCCTGCGCGCCGCGCGTGCTGCCGGGGAAAGTGATGATGAGCGTCTTGCCGGCGACGCCGGCGATGCCGGACGAGAGCATCGCGTAGGGCGTGCGGCGCTGGCCGTAGCCGCGTGCGGCCTCCATGAAGCCGGGCAGTTCCTTGTCCAGCAGCGGCTTGACCGCGGCGATGGTTTGGTCGCGGCCGTAGACGCCGGTGCCGCCGACAGTGGCGATCAGCTCGACGCCCTGGGTGAGGTGATGACGCACGCGTTCGGCAATCTGGGCCGGCTCATCCGGCATGATCTCGGTGGCTTCGACGCGCAGACCGGCGCGCTCCAACCCTTCGCGTACAGTTTGCGCAGCGGTGGCTTTCTTCTTGCCGCTGCTGACCGCGTCGGAGGCGGCGAGAATCACCGCGCGGCCCGGCGGCGACAGCGCGCGCGCGTACTGCGACTTGCCGCCGGTTTTCTCCAGCAGGCGCAGATCGGTGACGCGCAGCGCATCCTGTTCCGCGTGCGGTTTGAGCATGTCGTAGATGGTCAGCGCGCAGATGCTGGCAGCGGTCAGCGCTTCCATCTCGACGCCGGTGCCGGCGATGGTTTCGACGCGTGCGCTGATGCCGACTTGCGCGTCACCGAGTTCGTAAGTGATATCGATGCCGGTGAGCGGTAACTGGTGACACAGCGGCAACAATTCCCAGGTTTTTTTCGCAGCCAGCATGGCGGCCATGCGGCCGATTTCCAGCGCATCGCCTTTCTCGGCGCGGCGTTCGCGCAGCAGGACGATGCAGTCCGCGGGTGCATGCAGCACGCAGGCTGCGGTGGCGGTGCGCAGGGTGTCGGGTTTGGCGCTGACGTTTTTCATGGCGAGAGGCTGGTGGTGTGCAGGTGCTTCGTTCAAAGTCCACGCCAGTATGACGAAGCGCCGCGTTCAGGCCCACCCGCTATCGTTGCGGGCTAAGGAAATTTGTTATTATGTGTATGATATATTTAATATATTAATCTATATTATAACAACCCAACAACGTATTACGTGCACAGCGGTTTGCAATAATCGCTGAACTCGCGAGCAGTTGACGTGTCTGTGATTAACAGCACATTTATTGAGAATTCCATGCGCCATTTTTTCGTCGCCGCTCTCTGCGCCACTCTCGCCGCCTGTGCCGGGCAGCCCGCCGAGGTGAATAGCAACAGTAGCAGTTTCAGCACGTTCTCCAGCGCTGGCGATGTCAACGCCACGCCGCAGACCACTACCGCAAGCAATAGCACCACGCCGCCGGACCAGGTGCTCGGCAACCAGACCTACAACCGCGACGAAGTGGTCAATGCCGCCAACACTTTCTTCGGTGAAAACACCAAGGGCCTGGCGCTGGCTGTCGAAAAGGCGTTTTCCGATTTCGGCCAGCCCATCGGCTACATCATCGGCGAGGAGGGCAGCGGCGCGGCGGTGGTCGGCCTGCGCTACGGCCATGGCACTTTCACCTACAAGGGCGGTGAGAGCGTGCCGGTGTACTGGCAGGGGCCGTCGATAGGTTGGGATTTCGGCGGCAATGCCTCCAAGGTGTTCACCCTGGTCTACAACCTGCACAGCACTTATGACTTGTTCCAGCGTTTCCCGGCAGTGGAGGGTAGCCTCTATGTGGTTGCGGGTCTGGGCATGACCTACCAGCGTTCCGGCGATATCGTGCTGGCGCCGATTCGCACCGGCGTTGGCCTGCGCGCGGGCGCGAGCCTGGGTTACGTGAACTACACGCGGCAGCCGACCGCCAATCCGTTCTGAGAATGTTCGTAACGCGCGGGCGGCGACCCTAGCGCCGGTCGCGGCTTCGTGCGAGTCTTCATGCTCCTCGACGTGCAGGAGCCGTGATGTCCGCTGCGTCACAAATGTCCGCTGTTGCCGAACACCGGCTGGAATTGCGCGAGATCCTCGACGCGCTGATCGCCGACCGTCTGGTCCATCCGCTGCAGGCGCGCAAGCTGCTGGTGCGACTGGAGTCGCGGGGCGGCGCGCTGCCGCATCCGCTGGTGACGCTGGCGGAATGCAAGTGGCCGCATCCGCAAATGCCCGGCCGCCAATTGACGATGGAAACACTGGTGCAATGGCTGGCGCAACGCAGCGGCCAGCCGTATCTGCGCGTTGATCCGCTGACGATCGACGTGGGCAAGGTCACCGCGACGATTCCCTATGCCTACGCCGCGCGCGTGTGCATCCTGCCGGTCAAGGTCACCGCGACCGAAATCACCATCGCCACCTGCGAGCCTTACCTGCGCGAATGGGAACGCGAACTGGCGCCGGCATTGCCGCAGAAGATCGTGCGGGTGGTTGCCAATCCGCTGGATATCGAGCGCTACCTGCTGGAGTTCTATGCGCTGGCGCGTTCGGTCAAGGCCAGTGAAAACGAGCGCAGCCGTCAGCCCGGCGTCAGCAACGTGCAGAATCTTGAACAATTGCTGGAACTGGGGCGCAGCAGCAAGCTCGATGCCAACGACCAGCACGTTGTCGCGATCGTCGACTGGCTGCTGCAATATGCTTTCGACCAGCGCGCCAGCGACATACACCTGGAACCGCGCCGCGACACCGGCAACATCCGCTTCCGCATCGACGGCATCCTGCACGAGGTCTACCAGATTCCGGCGACGGTGATGATGGCGGTGACCAGCCGTCTCAAGATACTCAGCCGGCTGGATGTCGCCGAGAAGCGCAAGCCGCAGGACGGCCGCATCAAGACGCGCGCGCCATCCGGCAAGGAAATCGAACTGCGAGCATCCAGTCTGCCGACTGCGTTCGGCGAAAAACTGGTGCTGCGCATTTTTGACCCGGAAGTGCTGGTCAAGGATTTCACCGCGCTCGGATTTTCCACCGAAGACGAGCGCGCCTGGCGCGGCATGATCGAGCGGCCGCACGGCATCATCCTCGTCACCGGCCCCACCGGCTCCGGCAAGACCACCACGCTGTACTCCACGCTCAAGCAGCTGGCGACGCCGGCGGTCAACGTCTGCACCATCGAGGATCCGATCGAGCTGGTCGAACCGGCCTTCAACCAGATGCAGGTCAATGCCGGCATCGGGCTGAATTTCGCCGACGGCGTGCGCGCGCTGCTGCGCCAGGACCCGGACATCATCATGGTCGGCGAAATCCGCGACCTCGAAACCGCCGAGATCGCGGTGCAGGCCGCGCTCACCGGTCACCTCGTGCTCTCGACCCTGCACACCAACGATGCCACCAGCGCGATCGTGCGCCTGCTCGAACTGGGCGTGCCGCATTACCTGATCAAGGCGACGCTGATCGGTGTGGTCGCGCAGCGTCTGGTGCGGCGTCTGTGCCGCCACTGCAAGCGACCCCTGAAGATGCACGAAGACCGCTGGAACGAGGTGTCGGGTAATTTCAGGCTGCCGGTGCCGACGCAGATGTATGAGGCAGCCGGCTGTCTCGAATGCCGCGAGACCGGCTATCTCGGCCGGCAGGGTCTCTACGAAGTCATGCCGCTGAGCGCACCGGTGCGGCAATTGATTCACGAGCACACCGACTTCAGCGAATTGCGCACGGCGGCGATCAGACAGGGACTGGTGCCGCTGCGTGCCACCGGCCTGCGCAAGGTCATCCATGGCGAGACTTCGCTCGACGAAGTGCTGGCGCTGACGCCGCCCGGATGACGCAGCGCTGTGCGCAAAAAAGGCCGGCACAGAGGCTGGCTTTTTGAGTGAATCGAAACGCGCAATCAGAACTTGGCAGCAATCCGGAAATACAGCTGCGCCCTCGCGGTGTCTTCAGTCGCATGGCTGATGTTCTGGTCGCTGATCAGATGGGCGTAGGCGAAGCTGCCATCGATGAATCTCGCGAATTTGAAGCCCAGCTCAGCGCCCACGTCCACCAGTTTCTGAGTGCCGACCGTCTGGCCGTTGAGCGTGGTCGGCCGTGCATACCTGGCGCCGCCCTGTTCGACGAAGATTTTCGGCGTCAGGGCGATGCCTAGCACAGTCGGACCGGCGACTTCGGTGAAGGCGCGTGCCAGGTAGCCCTTGTCTCCGAGCGAGACGCCCGGCAGCACGGAAGTCAGGTTGCCGACGCCGCCGAGCACCCACTGCTGTTCTTCGGGCAGGGTGTTGTTGCTGAGCTGGCCACTGCCCTCGATACCGCTGTCGATCTGGTTATTCCAGTAAAACTTCAGGCGCATGGCCGGGCGGTACAACAGGTAACCCTGGTTGGCCAGCACCTGCGGGTTGTTGCGCTCGTCGCTGCCGAAGCCCTTGCGCAGGCTGACGCCGCCTTCAAAACTCCAGCGATGTGCGATCAGTTCGAAATTCTGCGCGTAGGACAGTCCGAGTTCGCCACTGGTGTAGAGCTGGCGATTGAGCGTGGTGCCGGCCGGGAAGGTGCCGACGGTGTCCTGCAAGCTGGCGCGCTTGTCGATGCGATCGACCTTGCTCTGGAAGGTCAGGCGGCGTGTGAAATCCGCATACAGCGGGTACAGCCAGCTGAGTTCGCCGGAATCGATGCGGCCGTCGAGCGGGATGCCTGCCGCATGATAGAAATAGTTGACGTAACGTCCACCGGCGCCGAATACGCCGTAGGGCGTGACCCGGTTCCAGGCGAGATCCTGTTCATTGAAATCGCCGTCCTGGCCCTTGTTGTCGAGCTGCGAAAGGCCGTGACGCCAGAAGGCGTGGAATTCATCGCCCCAGGCCGAAGCGGTCTTGAGGTCGAGGTCGAGGAAATAGCGGCTGGCGTAGCGGTTGCCGACGTTGCTCAGTTCGCCCTTGACCGTGGTCGGATCGGTTTCCTTGTTGTTCTTCTCGAAGTCCAGTACCTGGCCGCCGGAGCCATCGGGCTCGAATACCGGATAAATCGTGACGCCGGCGCGGTCCGCGGCCATGCTGGCCAGCGTGCGATGCCCTTCGAGTGCGCTCGCGGTCAGCGGGTCGGCGTGCTGCAGGCCGTTGAGGTAAGGCTGCAAGGGTTCCGGCGCACGGATGCCGCTGATCTTGCCCGGTGTGACCAGCACAAAGAGGTTCTGGCCGGACAAAGCGTAAGTGACCTGCGCCGCCGGATAGCCCGCGAGATAGGCCGCGGCGCCGATGTTGCGCACCGCGCCGGACAGGTCGGTGGCGACGCCGATGGCGTTGCGAATCCCGGCCTCATCAAGGACGCCGGTCGCGGAAACGTGTATCTGGTAGGTCTGAAAGGCAACGGCGACGCCGACACCGGCCTGCGGCTGCAGGGTCTCGACAGAACCGAGCCGGGGTTGCGGAGGAGGGGGTAGTTCTATGCTCATGTCATTCCCTTTTTGTTCGTGATGGTTCTTCGATTTACGTCCGTGCGGCACGCCGCATCCCTAAAGCCAGGCTGAAGCTGTTTTTTTCGCAACGATATTCAAATCTACAACAGGCACGCCGGAAGGGTGGATGATCCGGCGTGGTTGACACGCAAATGGATTTCTCCCGCTTCTGGGAGTGTGAAAGGCGAGCAATGGACTTCGGGATGATGGCTGAGCGTGAATATTTTGAGTTAAGCCTTGGAGGGTGAAGTTTAATTTCTCGTAAAGCAGGTCAATCGAGCGAATCTCACCGCGGCGGGCATTCCCTCGACAGTTGGCGGAGAAGCATCATCGGGCGATTGAAACATGCCAAAATCGGCGGGTGTCCCCGCATGCGCAAGGAAAGCCCCGTGGCATGGATCAAAAAAATCATGGTGGCCAGTGTTCTGGCCTTGTCCGGATGCGCGCAGATGCCCGCATTCACGATGTTTTTTCCCGGTACAGAGGCGGTGGATGTTGTGCCTGCGGGTTATTCGCTGGACTGCGGCACACAGCGACCGGAAACCACTGTGCGCACCCTCGCCAACGCCGATGAATTGCAGCAATGGCAGGTCAGCCGCGGCCTCAAGCTGCTGCGCGATGATGCGCCCCGCCAAGGGCCCTACGCCCTGATCGAACTGGGCGCGCGCGCCAGTGGCGGCTATGGGCTGGTGGTCAGCCGCGATGCTGAACTGCGCAAGAATGTGCTGATCCTGCACGCGACCTTGTTCGCGCCGGACAGCGACCACCCCGGTGCATCGCAGCCGAGCAGCCCCTGCGCACTGATCAGCATGCCGCCGGGTCTGTACCGGGGTGTCAGCGTGGTCGATCAGAGCGGCAGGGTTCTGGCCAACAGCTTGCCGGGAGACTGAGCCGTCATGAGCCTGAATTTACGCGGGAAACTGGCCGGTCTGATGACCGTGGCGGCGTTGCTGGGCTACGGTCCCGGGGTACTGGCGCAGAAGCTTGATCCGGACTTGTCCAGCCCGCCGCCGGTAGCGGCGGCCACAGCCGATGCCAGTGTGGCCAAGCCGGCATCGGCGGCTGTGACCGCAGCACCTGGCCCTGCGCCCATGTCTGCGGACAAAACGCCCGCGGTGAATGCGCCGCCCGCTGCCGCTGCCGCGGCAGTGACCGCGGCCACGCCGGAGTCCGCGCCGCTGCCGGCGTCCGGCGCAACGGCTGCGGTGGTCGCTGAGCAGTTCCATGACTTTTTGCGGCAGGGCTTGCGCGAGCAGGCGCTCGAGCTGCTGGCGCCGGATGTCGTGATTTTCGAGTCCGGTTATGGCGAGAACACGCGCGACGGCTATGCCCGCAACGGTCACCTCGACGACGACATGCGCTTTGCCGCCGGAACCGTCCGCATGGTTGACCAGCGCACCATCATCAGTTCGGATGCGGGCGATCTGACCTGCGTCATGCTGATTGCGCGCGTTCTTGGACAATACGAGAAGCAGCCGGTGAATCTGGTGCAGAGCGAGACCATGCTGCTCAGGCGCACCGATGCAGGCTGGCGCATCGTGCATATTCACTGGTCGGGGCATCCGGGCAAGGAGTAGGCGGATAGATGCCACCCGCTGTCGGCATGTAGCGGAACCATTGCGTTACAAAATGATTAATTTATTGTAATTTGATTGATATATAATCACATATCTTGAAAGGTAATCCGGCACAGCGGTGGGGCTCTGCAGCCCCGGCGGCCGTACCGGCGACAGGACGCAAACGGGGAGCCACCAACCATGCTGAGATTTTTGCCGGGGCCGCTGCACGGGGCCATCATCATGTTGCTGTTCATGTTCAACACGATCTGCTGGGCAACGCTGGTTTATGCCGCGGTCCTGCTCAAATTGTTTACGCCCAAGGGCAGCGGTTTGCGCGATCGCGTCTCGCGGCTGGTGTCGTGGTTGGCGCAGCACTGGGCGGCGGTGAATACCTGGCTGTGCAAGCTGTTCATGAAGCCGATCACCTGGGACATCCGCATGGATGCGCCGGTGGACCCGCAAGGGCAATATCTGGTCTGCGCCAATCACCAGACCTGGAACGATATCTTCGTGCTGATGGTCGCATTCGGCCGCGACGCGCCGTTCTTCAAGTTTTTCCTCAAACAGGAACTGATCTGGGTGCCGGTGCTGGGGCTGGCTTGGTGGGGCCTGGATTTTCCGTTCATGAAGCGCTACACCCGCGAGCAGATCGAGAAAAATCCCGCGCTCAAGGGCAAGGACAAGGAGACCACGCGCAAGGCCTGCGCGGCCTTCGCCAACCAGCCGGCGCTGATCCTCAACTTTCTCGAAGGCACGCGCTTTACCGCGGCCAAGCACGAGCGTCAGCAGTCGCCGTACGTATACCTGCTCAAACCCAAGGCCGGCGGTTTCGCATTCGCGGTGTCGGCGCTGGGCGAGCGGCTCAATGGGCTGCTCGATGTCACCATCACCTATCCAGGAGGCGCAGTCGGTTTCTGGGAATTCGCCTGCGGCAAGATGCGCAAGGTCATTATCGAGGTCCGCGCGCTGACGCTGCCGCCGGAGTTCTACAGTGGCGATTACGAAAACGACGCGGAGTTCCGCGGGCGCTTCCAGTCCTGGGTCGCGGCGCTGTGGGCCGAAAAAGATCGGCGCATCGGCAAACTGCTGGCGGGCGCATGAGTACTCCGCTGCTGCCCGTCATACTCTCCGGTGGCTCCGGCACGCGCCTGTGGCCCTTGTCGCGCGAGAATTATCCCAAGCAATTTCTCAAGCTCATCGGCGAGCGCACGCTGCTGCAGGACACCGCGCTGCGGGTGCAGGGCCTGGGCGACGTACTGCCGCCGCTGGCAATCTGCGGCGACCGTCACCGCTTCATCGTCGCCGAGCAGTTGCTCGATGCCGGAGTCGGCGGCGCCACGGTGATGCTCGAACCTGAAGGCCGCAACACCGCGCCCGCGGCGGCAGTGGCGGCGCATTACGCGGTCGAAAAGCACGGTCCCGAAACCGTGCTGCTGTTGCTGCCATCGGATCACGTCGTCGCCGACGCACGGCGCTTCCACGCAGCAGTGCAGCTGGCTGTGGAAGCCGCCGCAGACGGACGCATCGTCGCCTTCGGTATCCGGCCGACGCGCGCTGAAACCGGCTATGGCTATATCAAGGCCGGCGTTGAATTGGCCTCCGGTGTGCGCGCAATCGCCTCGTTCGTCGAAAAGCCCGACGCCGCGCGTGCGCAGGCTTTCCTCAAGGATGGCGGCTATTACTGGAATGGCGGCATTTTCGCGTTCCAGGCCCAGGCCTTCCTCGAAGAACTGCGCCATCTGGAACCGCAGATGCACGCTGCCACCCAGGCTGCGATCAACAACAGCCGGCGCGATCTCGATTTCATCCGGCTCGACTCCGCTGCCTTCAAGAACGCACGCGCCGATTCGATCGATTACGCGGTGATGGAAAAAACCAGTCGAGCCGCGCTGGTGCCGCTCGACGCCGGCTGGGACGATGTCGGCAGCTGGAGCTTTCTTGATACTTTGCCGAAAGACGCCGAAGGCAACGTCGCGCGCGGCGACGTGATGCTGGCGGATGCGCGCGACAACCTGGTGCACGCCGAGTCGCGGCTGGTGACGCTGGCCGGCGTCAGCAACCACATCGTCATCGAAACCCAGGACGCGGTGCTGGTGACCACCAAGGACCGCGTGCAGGACGTCAAACAAATCGTCGCCCGGCTCAAATCCGCCAAGCGCCCTGAAGCGCAGGAGCATCCGCAGGTTTATCGGCCCTGGGGCAGCTATGAAACCATCGCGATGGCCGAACGTTTCCAGGTCAAGCGCATCATCGTCAAGCCGGGCCAGAAGCTGTCCCTGCAAATGCACCACCACCGCGCCGAGCACTGGATCGTGGTCAAGGGTACCGCGCAGGTCACCTGCGGCGACAAGCTGTTCCTGCTGCACGAAGACCAATCCACCTATATTCCGCTGGGCGAGAAGCACCGCCTGGAAAACCCCGGTGCGATCCCGCTGGTATTGATTGAAGTGCAGTCCGGCGCCTACCTGGGCGAGGATGACATCGTCCGCTTCGAGGATGTCTACGGCCGGACGCCCTCGTGATTTCTCCTGCAAAAAAACTGCCCTGCTTCAAGGCCTACGATATCCGCGGGCGCGTGCCCGACGAACTGAATGCCGACATCGCCTACCGGCTGGGCATCGCTTATGCACGGGCGTTCCGGCCACGGACGGTAGCGCTGGGCCGCGACATCCGCCATTCCAGCGCTGAACTGCTGGATGCGCTGGCGCACGGGTTCAATGCCGAAAGCGTCGCGGTGGTGGATATCGGCTTGTGCGGCACCGAGGAGATTTACTGGGCCGCGCAGCAGCCCGGTATCGATGGCGGCATCGAAGTCACCGCCAGCCACAACCCGCAAGGCTACAACGGCATGAAACTGGTGCGTGGCGGCGCGATCCCGGTGTCCGGCGACAGCGGACTGCGTGATCTGGAAAGCTGGGTCGCGTCGTCCACCGCGAAGGCTCCGGCCGGCACGCCGGGAAAAATGCAGTGCAGTTATCGCCAGAGCTATGTGCAACATCTGCTGGGTTATGTGGAAACCAGTCGACTCAAGCCGCTGCGCATCGTCGTCAACGCCGGCAATGGAGTGGCAGGCGCCGTCGTCGATGCATTGGCGCCTTATCTGCCATTCGAGTTTATCCGGATTCATCACCAGCCGGATGGCGATTTCCCCAATGGCATTCCCAATCCGCTGTTGCCGGAGAATCGCAGTGCGACTGCCGACGCAGTGCGCACGTACCAGGCTGATTTCGGCATCGCCTGGGACGGCGATTTCGACCGCTGTTTCCTGTTCGACGAACACGGCGAATTCATCGAGGGCTATTACATCGTCGGCCTGCTGGCTGCTGCGCTGCTGAAAAAAAATCCCAGCGCGAACATCATTCACGATCCGCGCCTGACCTGGAACACGATCGATCTTGTCCGTGCCGCAGGCGGAACGCCGATCCAGTCCAAGACCGGGCATGCCTTCATCAAGGAGCGCATGCGCTCAGAAAATGCCGTCTACGGCGGCGAGATGAGCGCGCACCATTATTTCCGCGACTTCGCTTACTGCGACAACGGCAATATTCCGTGGCTGCTGGTCGCCGCGCTGGTCAGCGAGTCCGGTGTGACCCTCTCGCAACTTGTGGGTGAACGCATCCGCAAATTTCCGGCCAGTGGCGAAATCAACCGCACAGTGGCGGATGTGAACGCGACGATTGCAAAGATCGAAGCCCGCTACGCAGCGGATGCGCTGAGCGTGGACAAGACCGACGGCATCAGCGTTGAATACGCCGATTGGCGCTTCAACCTGCGCGGCTCCAATACCGAGCCGGTGCTGCGGCTCAACGTCGAGTCGCGCGGCGATGTACCGCTGATGCAGGACAAGGCGGCTGAAATTTTACGTTTGATCGAAGCGGCATAATCCGGAATCAGGATCCAAGAGTTCATGAAAAAGATCGCACTCATTACCGGTGTCACCGGTCAGGACGGCGCCTATCTCGCAGAGTTCCTGCTGAACAAAGGCTATGCGGTGCACGGCATCAAGCGCCGCACTTCGCTGTTCAACACCAACCGCATCGACCATCTCTACCAGGACCCTCACGAGAAAGACCGCAAGTTCCAGTTGCACTACGGCGACATGACCGATTCCAGCAGCCTGATCCGCGTGATCCAGGACGTGCAGCCGGACGAAATCTACAACCTCGCCGCGCAGAGCCATGTCGCAGTGTCGTTCGAGGAGCCGGAATACACCGCCAACTCCGACGCGCTCGGCGCGCTGCGCATCCTCGAAGCCATGCGCATTCTTGGTCTGGGCAAGAAGACGCGCTTCTACCAGGCTTCGACCTCGGAACTTTACGGACTGGTGCAGGAAACGCCGCAGAAGGAAACCACACCGTTCTATCCGCGCTCACCCTATGCCGCCGCCAAGCTTTACGCCTACTGGATCACGGTCAATTACCGCGAGGCCTACGGCATGTATGCCTGCAACGGCATCCTGTTCAACCATGAATCGCCGGTGCGCGGCGAGACTTTCGTCACCCGCAAGATCACCCGCGCGCTGGCGCGTATCAGCCTGGGCCTGCAGGACTGCCTGTATCTCGGCAACCTCAATGCCCTGCGCGACTGGGGTCATGCGCGCGACTATGTCGAGATGCAGTGGCTGATGCTGCAGCAGCAACAGGCCGAGGATTTCGTGATTGCGACCGGCGTGCAGTACAGCGTGCGCGATTTCGTCAATGCCGCCGCCGCGGAAATCGGCATGACGCTGGCCTGGTCGGGCGAGGGCGTGAACGAACAGGGCCGGGTCGATCAGCCAGGCCGCTCGGTGCTCAAGAGCGGTCAGGTGATTGTCAGCGTCGATCCGCGTTACTTCCGTCCGACCGAAGTCGAGACCCTGCTCGGCGATGCCAGCAAGGCGCACCGCAAACTGGGCTGGAAACCGCGGACGACGTTTGCCGAACTGGTCGCCGAGATGATGCGCGAGGACGTCAAGCTGGCGCAGCGCGACCAGCTGGTCAAGCAGAGCGGTTACAAGGCTTTCGACTACAACGAATGACCCTGCACGCAGACAGCAGTATCTATGTAGCCGGCCATCGCGGCCTCGCGGGCTCGGCCATCGTGCGTCAGTTGCAGCGTCGTGGGTTTCAGAATGTGCTGACCCGCACGCATGCGGAACTGGAACTCACCGACCCGACCGCCGTGCGCGGGTTTTTTCAGCGCGAGAAGCCCGGATACGTGTTTCTGGCGGCGGCGAAAGTCGGCGGCATACACGCCAACAGCACCTATCCAGCCGAGTTCATCCAGCAGAACCTCGCGATCCAGACCAACGTCATCCATGAGGCCTGGCGCGCGGGCGTCCAGCACCTGCTGTTCCTCGGCTCGTCATGCATCTATCCGCGCGACTGCCCGCAGCCGATCCGCGAGGACTATCTGCTGACCGGGCCGCTGGAACCGACCAACCGCGCCTACGCGCTGGCCAAGATTGCCGGTATCGAGATGTGCTGGTCCTACAACCGCCAATACGGCACGCGTTATCTTGCGGCGATGCCGACCAATCTTTACGGCCCCGGAGACAACTACGACCTCAACAACTCGCATGTGCTGCCGGCGCTGATCCGCAAATGCCATGAGGCGAAACTGGCGCGGGCCGACAGCTTCACGGTCTGGGGCAGCGGCAAACCGCGCCGCGAATTTCTCTACAGCGACGACATGGCCGATGCCTGCGTGTATCTGCTGGAGCATGCGCAGGATCGCTTCGGGCATCTGTTCAACGACGCCCATCCGCCGTTGCTCAACGTCGGCTGCGGCGAGGATGTCACCATCGTCGAACTGGTCGAGCAGGTGAAACAGGCGGTGGGCTATTCAGGCCGGACAGTCTGGGACGCCGGCAAACCCGATGGCACGCCGCGCAAGCTGCTGGATATTTCGCGGCTGCGCGAACTGGGCTGGAAACCCAAGATCAGCCTGGCGCAAGGCATAACGCTGGCATATCGGGATTACCAGGCTGCCGCTGGCGATTAAGGATTAAGACGCCAATAGCGCGCGCTTTAAAAACTGCGTTGGAGTGCGTACTTGCATCGGGTGCAAATGACGGTGCGGCCTCAAGCGGATTTTTCCGCGTTCAGCCGGTTCGCCAGCGCATACAGCTCGTTCTTGCGCCGGCCGGTAATTCCGGCGGCGAGCTTCGCCGCCTGCGATGCGCCCAGCTCACTCAGCAGCACGCGCAAGATGCGCTCGGCTTCGGTGTCATCGGCGCCGGTCTGCGCGGCTGCGCCTTCGACCACCAGCACGAATTCGCCACGTCCGCGATTGGTGTCCTGCGCCAGCCAGGCGACGACCTCGTCAGCGGGCGCGGTGATGCTGTCCTCGTAGAGCTTGCTCAGTTCACGCGCCAGGCACAGGCGGCGCGTGCCGCCGAGCACTTCGGCGATGTCCTGCACACTCTCGGTGATGCGATGGCTGGATTCGTAGAGCAGCAGCGTGCGTGGTTCGCTCCGCAACTCCTGCAAGCGCGCGCGCCGCGCACCGCTCTTGGGTGGCAGGAAGCCGATGAATACGAAACTGTCGCTGGCGATGCCGGCGATGGACAGTGCTGCCACCGCCGCGCAGGGGCCGGGCACGGCGATCACCGGCAGGCCCGCTGCACGCGCTGCGCGCACCAGCGCGAAGCCGGGGTCGGAGATCAGCGGCGTGCCGGCGTCGGACACCAGCGCCAGCGACTGGCCTGCCTGTAGTGCTCGTGTCAGTTCCGCCGCGATCTGGTCTTCGTTGTGCTCGTGCATCGCCTGCAGCGGGCGACGGATGCCAAAATGCGACAGCAGCGCGCCAGTGTTGCGGGTGTCCTCGGCGCAGATGCGGTCGACGCCAGCCAGCACCGCCTGTGCACGCGGCGACAGGTCGCCGAGGTTGCCGATCGGGGTGGCCACCACATACAAATGGCCGGGGACAACGACGGATGCGCTCATCGAAGATGCTTCGCGGTCAGGAATTAGCGATACTTTACGGCGTATGAACAAACCTGTGCGTTCCCTCACCCTCAGCCTCGCCGGGCTTGCCTTGCTGGCACTGGCATCTTCGGCGCTGGCCGATCCCGCCCTGTCGTGGTCCGAGGTCGCCGTGATGGCGGCCCAGGCGCTGCAGAATGGCGACTATGCTGCCGCCGCCCGCGACTACGAAGTCGCGGCGCAACGTGCGCCTGCGATCCAGCAGCCAGACTTGTTGTTGTCGGCCGCCGCAGCTGCGCTCAAGGTCAATGACGCACCACGCGCCGCTGCGCTGCTGGGCCGCATTCCGACCGACACACTGGATGCGGCGCAGTCGCAGCGCCTGTTGCAAGTGCGTGCGGCGCTGGCGCAGGCGCGCCAGGGGGTATTGCAGGGTGCCGGACAGGTGATGGTGCAGCCTGCAGCACCGTCTGCAGCCGCGCCGCAGCCGGTGACCACAGCCGGCGCGGTCGCCCTGCTGTTGCCGCTGAGCGGCCCGCTGGCGAGTGTTGCCGCGGCGATCCGCGACGGCTTCATGACCGCCTACCTGCGCAGCCACAGCCAGACGCCAGTGCGCGTCTATGATGCCGGCAGCACGCCCGACGCGGCTGGCGCCGCCTATCAGCACGCGCTACGCGACGGCGCCAGGATGATCGTCGGCCCCTTGCGCAAGGATGCGGTTGCCGCGATCGCCGCGCAGCCGCAACTGCTGGTGCCGGTGCTTGCACTGAACAATCTGGACAGCAGCGCGCCAGCGCCGGCGCATTTCTACCAGTATGGCCTCGCTCCGGAGGACGAGGCGCGCGCGGCGGCGGAGCGCGCGGTCGCCGACGGTGCGCGACGTGCAGTGGCGCTGGTGCCGCAGTCGGACTGGGGTGACCGCGTGCTCAGGGCATTCACGCAGCAGCTCACGCAACTCGGCGGCAGCGTGCTCAAGTCGGCGCGTTACAGCAGCGGCCAGACTGATTTCTCCAAGCCGATCCAGGAAATCTTCAATCTGGAAGCCAGCAAGGCGCGGCATCGCGCACTGACTTCGGTACTTGGCATGCGCACTGAATTTGAGCCGCGCCGGCGCGACGATGTCGATTTCGTGTTTCTCGCCGCGCGGCCAGGTGATGCGCGCCAGATCCTGCCGCAGCTTCGCTTTTTCCGCGCGTCGGGCCTGCCGATTTATGCCACTTCGCTGATCTACGACGGCACTGCGGACAACGACGTCAACGGCGTGATTTTTTGCGACATGCCGTGGATACTGCAAACCGACGGCGACTACGCCGCGCAGCGTGTTGACACTGCGGAGCTATCTTCGGCCAAGGCGCAGCCGCGCCTGTTTGCTTTCGGCATGGATGCCTGGAGTCTGATCAGCCGCATACAGTCCGGCGCCGGTTCCGCCGGCATGGTCTATCCCTCTGCCACCGGCGGTCTGCTGATCGGCGCCAACGGCGTGGTCACGCGCAAGCTCAACTGCGCCCGCATAGCGGGCGGTGTACCGCGCCTGCTCGATATCAGCATGCCAGGGCTTGCCGCACCCGCCGCGGGGCAATGAAGGGCGCCGCCGAAGAAGACCTGGCGCTGCGCCACCTGCTGGCGCAGGGCATGAAGACGGTGGCGCGCAACTGGCGCTGCGCCGGCGGCGAACTCGACCTGGTGATGTGCCACGGCGCGGTGCTGGTGATCGCCGAAGTGCGCAAGCGCAGCAACGCAAAATTCGGCAGCGCCGCGGAATCGGTCGATGCGCGCAAGCGTTCGCGCATCGTTCACGCCGCGAGATTGTTCCTCGCGGCGCATCCGGATTACGCGCAGCACGAGGTGCGCTTCGACGTGCTGGCGCTGGACGCCGCCAACAACATCCAGTGGCTGCGCGCAGCGTTCGATGCTCAGACATGAATAAAGCACTTGAAGCGGTTTTCCTGAGCCGGTGCCGGGCGATATTCACGCCCGCGCGCTTCATGACCGATCCATCCGATTGCCTGCCCTACGGCTACGACAACAGCCGCCGCGTCGCCTTGCCGCAGGCGGTCGCATTCGCCACCACGCATGACGAGGTGGTGGCGCTGGTGCGCAGTTGTCACGAGCACGGCGTGCCGCTGACGGCGCGCGGGCGGGGCACCAATACCACCGGCGCCACCGTGCCAGTTGCGGGCGGCGTGGTGCTGTCGCTGGAGCGCATGAACCGTATCCTGCGGACATCGCCCGGCGACCGTTTCATCGAATGCGAGGCCGGCGCGCTCAATTCCGAAGTGCAGTCCGCTGCCGCGCAGCACGGACTGTTCTGGCCGCCCGATCCCACCAGCGCCGGCTATTCGAGCATCGGTGGCAATCTCGCCTGTGGCGCCGGCGGCCCGCGTGCGGTCAAGTACGGCACCGCTCGCGACAACGTGCTCGGCCTGCGCGCGGTCACCGGCAGCGGCGTCAGCCTCAAGACCGGCTGTTACACCACCAAGGGCGTGGTCGGCTACGACCTCACGCGGCTGCTGGTCGGCAGTGAAGGCACGCTGGCGATCATCACCGAGGCCACGTTGAAATTGCTGCCCAGGGCCGAATGCGTGCGCACGCTGCGTGCGGCCTATCGCGACGTCGGCAGCGCGGCTGCGGCGGTGGCGCGGCTGATGGGACAGCCGCAGGTTCCCTGTGCGCTGGAATTCATGGACGGCGACGCGGTGCAACTGGCGCAGGAATACCGAGATACCGGCATCCCCGCTGCGACCGGTGCGCTGCTGCTGTTCGAGGTCGATGGTGCGCCCGATTCGATCGAGGCAGCGCAACGCGCCTGCGCCGATGCCGCGCGCGGCGACGGGTTGCTCGAGCTGCGGCTGGCCGCCGACACCTCCGAAACCGAGGCGCTGTGGGCCAGCCGCAAGGCGCTGTCGCCGGCGCTGCGCAAGCTCGCACCGAAAAAAATCAACGAGGACGTGGCGGTGCCGGTGACGCGCCTGCCGGAACTGATCGAGGGCCTGGCCGCGCTGTCGCGCAGGCACGGCATCCGCATCGTCAATTTTGGCCACGCCGGTAACGGTAATATCCACGTCAACCTGCTGGTCAGCACCGACGAGCAACTGCGCGCCAGCAGCGAGTGCCTGCACGATGTGTTCCGCCTGGTGCTGTCGCTGGAAGGCACGCTGTCGGGCGAACATGGCGTCGGTATCGACAAGCGCGATTTTGTCGGTTGGGAAGTCCAGCCCGACACGCTGGCGCTGATGCGCCAGGTCAAGCAGCTGTTCGATCCCGCCGGCATCCTCAATCCGGGAAAGACCCTGCCGGATGCATGATCGGTTGGCGCTCAGTTCGCTTCCGCTGCCGTGTACCGGGGGCTGCGGCGCAGGACCAGAGGCGCCTGCCGGAACCAGCGCTGGCAGCTGCGCGTGAGCGCCGACTGCTCGCAGTAGCCCAGCAATGCGGCAACCTGCGACAGCGGCAGCACCGAGTTCTCCAGGTAGTGTGAGGCAACCTCGCGGCGGGCCTCGTCCTTGAGCGCCTCGAGGTTGGTGTCCTCATCGACCAGGCGCCGCTGCAGGGTGCGCGGATGCAGATGCAGGGCATCGGCAAGATTGATCGGGTTGCAGCGCCACCGGCCCGAACAGGTCGAAATCCTGCTGCTCGCCCATGCGCAGACCAAAATACTTGCAGCCCAATACGTCCGTACTGGTTTCCAGCAGCGCGATCATGGCGCGGTGATGAAATGTAAGCATCGCCGTCGTCGATGGCATCGCGCGGAATCCTGAACTCGCGTCGCAAGGCGTCGGCATCGCCGCCCAGTTCGGTTGCCAGCCCCGGATAATTCCTGAGTGCGTCGGCTCATATCAAAACCTGACTTTGGTCAGGCGCGCAACTGCCTTCCCGCTGATGAAATGCGCCCATGTTCAGCAAGCCCGGGCCACGGACGTGGGCGAAGTTCACGCTGAACAATCCGACGTAATGATTTCGCCGCTCCGCGGCCCCAATGACAGAGGCTAGGCCATGAAAGAAAATTGGCTCACCAGTTATCCCCCCGGCATGCCGGCGACGATCGGCACGTCCCGGTATAACAGCCTGGGCGAGATGATCGCTGAAAGTTGCGACCGTTACGCCGATCGCGCGGCCCTTGTGCAGGGGAGTGATACGCTGGACTACCGGCAGCTCGATGCACTGAGCCAGCGCCTCGCCGCCTTCCTCGCCGTGGATTTGAGCCTCGCCCTGGGTGAGCGCGTGGCGCTGATGATGCCGAACGTGCTGGCCTATCCGCTGGCCATCTGCGGTGCGCTACGCGCCGGCTGCGCGGTAGTCAATGTCAATCCCATGTACACGCCGCGCGAGCTGAAACATCAACTGCATGATTCCGGCGCGCGGGCCATCATCGTCGCCGAACCTTTTCTGGGCACGGTCGATGCGGTGCTTGCCGAGACTGCGGTCGATACGGTGATCGTGGTGCCGATGACGGGTGTGCCGACCCCTGGCAACCGGATTTACGATCATTCCGGCAGAGCGACCCTGGCCACGGCGCTGGCCAGCAGCAGCGCGCTGCCATTCATCGTACAGCGCCGCACGGACACGGCGCTGCTGCAATACACCGGTGGCACCACCGGCCCGTCCAAGGGCGCGGAACTGACGCACGGCAATCTGCTGTCGAATCTCGATCAGTTCCACGCTTGGCTGGGGGATGCGGTGCAGGTCGAACAGGAAGTGATCATCACGGCGTTGCCGATTTATCACATCTTCGCGATGACGGTGAACTTCCTGAGCTTCCTGCGGCTCGGCGCGAAGAACGTTCTGATCACCAATCCCCGCGACCTTCCGGCAATGGCTGCAACGATGGAGCGCGAAGGCTGCACCGCGATTACCGGCGTCAACACCCTGTTCAATGGCCTGCTCAATACGCCGGGGTTCGATGCGCTCGATTTCTCGAAATTGAACCTGTCGATGGGTGGCGGGTCCGCCATTCAACCGGCCATCGCGCGACGTTGGCAGGAAGTGACCGGCAAGGTGCTGATCGAAGGCTACGGGCTGTCCGAAACCTCGCCGGTGCTGACCGTCAATCGCCTGGATACCGGGGTGTTCCGCAGCGGCATCGGCTTGCCGCTGCCGTCCACCGAGATCTCGATCCGCAACGAAGAAGGCAGGGAAGTAGCCCCCGGCGAATCCGGTGAACTGTGCGCACGCGGTCCGCAGGTGATGCGCGGCTACTGGAACAAGCCGGAGGAAAACGCCAAGGCCTTTACCGAGGACGGCTATTTCCGCACCGGCGACATGGCGATGCAGGACGCGGAAGGCTATTTCCACATCGTCGATCGCAAGAAGGACATGGTGCTGGTGTCCGGTTTCAATGTGTACCCGAACGAAGTCGAGGCGGTCTGCGCCGAACACCCGGGCGTGCTCGAATCCGCCTGCATCGGCGTGCCCGACCCCAGGACCGGCGAGGCGGTGAAAGTGTTCGTGGTCAAGCGCGACGAATCGCTGACCGAGCAGTCGCTGATCGAGTACTGCCGTAAAAACCTCACCGCCTACAAGGTTCCGCGCCAGGTGCAGTTCCTGAAGGAGCTGCCGAAATCTCCGGTCGGAAAAATCCTGCGTCGCGAACTGCGCAACTAATTGGAGGGAAATCCATGCAACAGCACGATACCGATTTTCTGATCATCGGCTCCGGCTTCGGCGGTAGCGTGTCCGCCCATCGCCTGACTGAAAAAGGTTACCGCGTTCAGGTGGTCGAGCAGGGGCGACGCTGGACGCCGAAGAGCCTGCCCAAGACCAACTGGACATTCTGGGATTACCTGTGGGCGCCATTGATGGGACTCAGAGGCTTTCTGCGCCTGCGCCTGTTCAAACACGTCATGATTCTGCACGGCAACGCCGTCGGCGGCGGTTCAATCACCTATGCGCAGACGCTGCTGATTCCGCCCAAGACTGTGTGGAGCGATGGCAACTGGGCGGGCCTCGACAACTGGGATGCGGCCATGCCCGGCTACTACGCGACCGCCAAGCGCATGCTCGGTGTAACGCAGAACCGCCGTCCAGGACCCGGCGACGCCAAGCTCAAGGCGATGGCGGAAGCCACCGGCGTTGGCGACAGCTTCTACTACACTGATGTCGGCGTATTTTTCGGCAAGGACGGAGATGCCCCGGGCGCCCGCTATCCAGACCCTTACTTCGATGGCGACGGTCCGGCACGCAACTCCTGCATCGGTTGCGGTGGCTGCATGGTCGGCTGTCGCTACAACGCCAAGAACACGCTCGACAAAAACTATCTGTACCTGGCTGAAAAGCACGGCGCCCAGGTCGTGGCGGAAACCAGGGTTGTCGATGTGCGACCGCTCAATGGCAAGGTTGATGGCAGCGACGGGTACGAGGTTTTCACCGAGCCGACTTTCCAACGCTTCCTTGCCAAGCGCACGCGCATCACTGCCAAGCACGTAATTTTTGCGGCATCGTCGCTGGGCACACAGGAATTGCTGTTCAAGCTCAAGGCCGGTGGTTCGCTGCCGAATATTTCCGATGATCTTGGCAAGCGCGTGCGCACCAATGCCGAATCCATCCTCGGCGTGCGTTATCCGGGTTGCACGGAAGACCTGTCCACCGGCATCGCCATCGGCTCCGGCATTTACATCGACGAGCACACGCATATCGAAGCGGTGCGCTATCCGAAAGGCTCTAACCTGATGAAGGGCCTGTTTACGGTCCTCACCAATGGCCGTCCGGGCATCACGCGCATCGGCGCCTGGCTGGTTGCGATGCTCAAGCTGCTGGCGACGCGCCCCCTGGCGGCCGTACGCACGGCACTGCCGTATCGCTGGTCCAGCGAAACGGTGATTTTCCTCGTCATGCAGACGCTGGAAGGCCATCTGAATGTGCGTTGGACGCGTCCCTGGTACTGGCCGTTTTCCAAGACCCTGTCAACGCATGGCGACCGCATCCCGACCTACATCCCGGGGGCCAATGCCTTCACCGAGAAAGCGGCCAAGGCTACCGGCGGCGTCGGTCTGTCGACGATCACCGAGATCCTGTTCAACGTGCCGATGACCGCGCACTGCATGGGTGGGTGCGCGATTGCCGCTACGCCGGACAAGGGCGTGATTGATGCCAGGAACCGCGTGTTCAACTACCAGAACATGTACATCATCGACGGTTCGATGCTTTCAGCCAATCTCGGCGTCAACCCCAGTCTCACCATCACCGCACTCGCAGAGCGTGCGATGACCTTCATTCCACCGGCATCCGCAGGAGCCCTGTCATGACCCGCAAATCTTCAAGCAAGTCAGAATCCGCCGATAAGGCAGCAAAGATCGTACACGGCGCGCTCGGTAAAGCCGCCAAGGCCGGCTGGTCGGTGCGTGGCGCTGATCCCGATTACATGTCGAAAATTAAATCCGGCATGGATTTCTTCCTCGACCGGTATTTCCGTGTCGAAGTCACGGGATGGGAACGCCTGCCGCAGGGTCCGTGCCTGCTGATCGGCATCCATTCCGGCACCTGGCTGACGATGGATGCCTGGTCGCTGGTGTTCTCGTGGTGGCGAAAATTCGGCAAGCGGCGGCTGCTGCACGGCACTGCGCACGATGTGTTGATGTCGCTGCCGGTGATCGGCCCATTCTTCCGGAAGGTCGGCGTGATCCCGGCTTCGCGCGAAACCGTGACCGCGGCGCTGGCTGCCGGCCACAGCGTGGTGGTATGGCCGGGTGGCGAGGCCGATGCGATGCGCAGCTGGGGCAAGCGTCACGAGGTGCACTTCGGCGGCCGTCGCGGTTTCGTCAAGCAGGCCATTCTGTCGGGCGTGCCGATCGTGCCGGTCGCCACCGTCGGCGGCACCGAGACCGTGTTCGTGCTCTCGGAAGGTCGCTGGCTTGCCAAGCTGCTGGGTTTCAAGCGCTTCCTGCGTGCCGACACCGCGCCGATCGTCGCCGGTCTTCCATTCGGCATCTGGCCGGAGGTGCTGCCCACGCACATCCCGCTGCCGTCGAAGATCACCAATGAAATTCTCGAACCCATCTATGTCGACACCGATCCGGCGCGCGTCAAGGATGATGACTACGTCAACGGTATTTACGAACAGGTAAAGGATCGCATCGAGGTTGGCGTTAAGCGACTCGCAGCGCAGCGGCGTTTTCCGATCATTGGTTGAACGATGCCCGGCGACATTCACCAGCGATCCATCCGGGTTCACTGGCAGCCACGATCGACAGCCGGATCTTTCACGGCGTATCGCCATTTATGCCGGCGAGGTGCTGGTCAAACTGGAGCGGAGCAATGGATGAGCTTGGCGACAATATTTCACCGGAACTGTTCAGGCTGCATTTCCCATACGCTACGGCCCAGCATCTTCCGGAGAAGCTGACCAGGCGTGAAATGCAGATCCTGGAGCATGTGCGTTGTGGCTATTCCAACAGGGAGATGGCGCGCAATCTTGAGGTGTGCGAAGACACGATCAAATATCACATGAAGAATATTCTGGGGAAACTGGGCGCCAAAGCACGTACACATGCGGTGATGCTGGCGCAGCATGCGGGGCTGCTGTAGCGGGACCGACGCTTGCGGTGCGCCCCCTGGGTGGCCGGCGACCGCTGAAAAATTGTGTCGGTCAGCAAATCGGCCCGGTAACGGCGCTGTCCTTGTCATCAAGCGTATCCATGTGGATTTTCAGGGCGGCTGCGGGCAGTTCTTTGTGCGCTGCCGTAATATCCATTGCTGAACAGCAGTGGCGCTCAGCATCGCATGGGCATGCCCGCTTGAAGAGGAGAAAGCTGCGCCATGTCACTCGCTCGCGCACGCGCAAGCCACAGTATCGTCGAGACCAAGCTTCACCCGGGCATCAGCGCGGGTCGGCAGTTGGCGCGTCCACAGCTTGCCCTGCCTCCCGAGCTGATCGACAGCGAGGCCAGCGTTGCGCTGATCTGTGCGCCGGCCGGTTATGGAAAGACCACGGTGATGGCGGGTTGGCATACGCAACTTGGCGAGCGCGATATCGCCCCGGCCTGGTTGTCGCTGGATACGGGCGACAATGACACTGCGCGCTTTCTGAGGCACCTGATCGCCGCGCTCCAGACCGTGCAGGGGCCTATCGGGCGTGATGTGCTGGCACAGCTTGGCGGCGTACCGGCGGCGGGTGTCACGTCGTTGCTCGAATCGCTGGCCGCCGATCTCCGGCGAGCGAAGAAGCGTACGGTGCTGTTCCTCGACGACGTGCATTTCATCGAGCAGCCTGAGGTGCTGGAGATGCTGCACTGGCTGCTGAGCTATTCACCGCCCGGCCTCCAGTATGTGCTCGGCAGCCGCGTGGAGCCGCGGCTGCGGCTGAGCGGCCTGCGTGTGCGGCGCAGACTGCTTGACGTCGGCACGGCCCAGCTCGGACTCAGCGCTGATGAGGCGGAGCGCTTTTTGTCGATGCGGCTTGGGATGTCTCTTGCGGCCGGTCCGATGCAACAGCTGATGCGCAAGACCGAGGGTTGGATCGCTGCGCTGGAACTGGTGGCGGTGGCACTGCGTTCGCAGTCGCAACCCGAAGAATTGATCGCACAATTTGCCGGTACCGACCGCAGCATCGTCGACTATCTCGGCGAAATGGTGCTGGGCGGGCTGGACGAAAATCTGCGTATCTTCATCGCCAGCGTTGCGCAGTTCGATCGTTTCAGTGCCGCACTGGCGACACGCGTCACAGGTGTGGAAAACCCGGTACTGTTGGTCGATGAGTTGCGCGCCCGCAATCTGTTCCTGGTGCCGTTGGACCGCCACGGCGAGTGGTTTCGTTTTCATCACCTGGTCGGGCAGTTTTTCAGAGAGCACCTGCGCCGCAGCGCTCCCGGTCAGGCGCGCGCGATACTGTGCGAAGGTGCGCGCTGGCTGTTCGAGCAAGGGCAGATCGAAGAAGCGGTGAGTGCCGCTATTCGTGCGGACGCGTTCGAACTTGCGGCGGAATGGATTGCGCAGTCGGTGGAAGAGCTGGTCTATCGACGTGGCTATCACCAGATTCTCACGCGCTGGATGAGCCAATTGCCGGACGATTGCGTAGACCGCTTTCCTGCCATCCGCATCAACTATGCCTTTTCGCTGGCTTTTCTGCCGCGGCAGCGCGAAGTGGAAGCGCAGTTGCACCGTCTGGAGGCTATTGCAGCGCGACTTGAGCGCGCGCCGCAGCCGGACCGGAAAAGGATCGACCCTATTCGCCGCGCCGTGGAATTGCAGGCCGTGCTCTCGCATGCGCTGCGAGACGAGGGCATGGCCGCGCGCGAAAGTGCATTGGCGTGGATGAAGCGCTGGCCCGATGCGCCCGCCGTGCAGAAAGGGCACGTCTCCAATGCGCTTGCCTTTGGCCACAAGACCGCCAGCGAAATCGCGCAGGGACTGGAGGTCGTGGCGCAAGGACGGCGCTGGCACGAGCAGGGCGAGGGCTACTACGGCCTGGCCTGGAACATCTTCGTCGAGGCGTTGCTGCACATGAAGCGTGGCACGTATCGTGAGGCGCGGCAGGCCTGTCTTTCCGGACTCGAACTGATCGAGCGCCATCTCAATGGCCATCGTGCGCATGCCAGCTTGTTGCATACCGTACTGGCCGCAGTGGCCTACGAATTCGACGAGGCCGAGCAGGCCGAATCGCACATCGAGCAGGCCATGCACAGCGTACAGGATTACGGACCGGCCGATGCCGTGATCCTCGCCTACCTGACGCAGGCGCGCCTGCGTTTTCTGCGCGGCGATGCGTCGAGTGCCTACGCCATCCTGCACGAAGGGCAGGAACTGGGCCGGCGCCGCGCGCTGGCGCGTGTGACGATCACGCTGTCGGCAGAGGTATGCACCTGGCTCGGCCGCGGCAGCGTCACGACGAAGCGCTGGAAACGGCGCAGCGTTGCGGAATTCTGGCAAAGGGCGGCAGGCCGGCCCGCAACACGGGACTCCTCGCCGACAAGGCTTCGCGCGTGGCGCTGCGCATCAATCTGCACCGTGACCCAAGGCAGATCATCGAGGCGCTGAACTCCGCGATCGCGCATTGCCGGGAACGAGGACTGCAGCATCGCCACACCGAGTTGCTCGGTCTGCTTGCGATGGCCCATGCCCGCAACGGGCAACTTCCCCAGTCCCTGGCTGAACTGGACGCATCCCTTAAGATCGCCGCCTCGCAACAGTATTTACGCACTTATCTCGACGAAGGCCAGGAAGTTGCTGCGCTGCTCCGGCAGATGAGCGCACAGCCGGACCGCCATCCGGAAACCATGCCGCTGGTGCGTCGCCTTCTGCGTACGTTCGATCGCACGGCCCAGCAAATGGTGGCCAAGCCGGGTATTGCGGAGGGGCTGCTGGGCGAACTGACCCGGCGCGAGGTCAAGCTACTCAAGCGGCTGGAATCCGGCATGAGTAACAAGGAAATCGCCGAGTCGGCTTTCATCACCGAGGGCACGCTCAAGTGGCATTGAACCTGCCCCCTGAGATCGGACGCCATAAAGCGGCGGGTCAAGCAGCGTGTTTCAGTTTGGCTGCATAGTCGTTGGGTGACAAGTAGCCGAGAGCGGAATGCAATCGGGCTGGGTTGTAGAAGCC
>JBOICK010000089.1:0-46754 GCA_050739895.1 Stenotrophobium sp. | reverse complement strand
ATGATGCAGAAGCTGCACTTGTGGTTGCAGCCTTCGGAAATCTTGACGTAGGCGTAGTGCTTGGGCGTGAGTTTGATACCTTGCGGCGGCAGCAGATCGATGAACGGATCATGCTGCGGCGGCACTGCCTTGTGCAGCGCGTTCATCACCGTGACGTAGTCCTGCGGGCCACTGATTGACAGCACGTCCGGGAATTTCTCACGGATCATGTCGCCCTTGGCGCCGAGACAGCCGGTGACGATGACCTTGCCGTTCTCAGCCATCGCTTCGCCGATGGCGTCCAGCGATTCCGCGACCGCGCTGTCGATGAAACCGCAGGTATTGACCACCACCACGTCGGCGGCGTTGTAACTGGAGACGGTCTCGTAGCCTTCCGCGCGCATCTGCGTGAGGATGCGTTCGGAGTCCACCAGCGCCTTGGGGCAGCCGAGCGAAACAAAGCCCACCTTGGGCGTGGCGGTTTTACGGGGGCGGGCAGAGCGGACGGCGGGCATACGTGATACGGCTGAAACGGTGTCATAGTTTAGCAGTCGGGGTGTGAGTTCCGCCCGGTGGCCGGAACGTTTTGGAGGCGACATGAGGCGCTGGCTGGGATGGGGAGCTTGGATATCGCTTGCAACAGCCGTGGCGTTCTGCAGCTTTGGTGATGGTGTACGCCCCGATTTGCAGCGTCTTTATGAGTTCAGCAGCGCAGCGGGCCCACAGCCGCCTGTGATCGTGATTCCCGGCATCCTGGGTTCGCGCCTGCGCGAGCGTGGCAGTCATCGAGAAATATGGCCCGGCTCGCTGTGGAACCTGTTTCTCGGTGACCACAGCCGGTTGGCGCTGCACATCAATCCGAAAACGCTTGAGCCAATGGATGATGACATCGAGGCCAACGGCCTGTTTGAAGGGGTGCTTGGCCGCGATTTTTATGGCCAGATCATCCGCACACTGGAGCGATACGGCGGCTACCGCGCCGGTGTCCCCGGACAGCATCAGGACGGCAGGCAGCGGCGATATTATGTTTTTGCCTACGACTGGCGCCAGGACAATGTGGTGAGTGCGCGCAAGCTCGATGCATTGATTGAGCAGATTCGCCGCGACTACGGTGACCCGCGGCTCAAGGTGGATGTGATCGCCCATAGCATGGGCGGCCTGATCGTCAGGTATTTCCTGCGCTATGGCACGGTCGACGTGCTGGATGGAAATACTTTCCCGGTGAATCTCGAAGGCGCCGCGAAGTTGCACACGGTCGTGTTGCTGGGCACGCCGAATCTCGGCTCGGTGTCTTCGCTGCACGGATTTCTCGAGGGCACACGCGTTGGCTTGCGGCGTATTCCTACGGAAGTGCTGGCGACCATGCCCAGCATGTATGAACTGTTCCCGCACCCGGTCTACAACTGGCTGGTGACACCGGACGGCAAGCCGCTTGATCTTGACTTGTTCAACGTTGAAGTCTGGCAAGGCTATGGCTGGTCGGTGTTCGATCCCGAAGTCGTGCAGCGCATCCGCAAAAACTCCGCGGATGCCCAGGCGGCTGATGCCCGGGTGAGCTTGCTGCAGCGCTATTTCGCCAAGCGCCTTGAGCGCGCGCGGCGCTTTGTCTGGTCGCTGACAGTGCCGCTGCCGCAGACGCCGGTGAAGCTGGTGGTGTTTGGCGGCGACTGCACGCTGACGCCAGCGCGGCTGCTGGTGGAAGACGATCATGGCAACTCGGTCGCAAGGCTCAATCCCGGCGAGGTGCGAAACCCGGTGGCAGGCGTGGACTACACGCAGTTGATGATGGAGCCGGGTGATGGCGAGGTGACCAAGTCCTCGTTGCTGGCGCGGCAAAGCCTGGACCCGACCGTGCCGCGCAACCAGTATCTATTCTTCCCGCTGGACTACGCTTTCTTCCTGTGTGAGCGGCATGATCGGTTGACCGGCAATATCAACTTCCAGGATAACCTGCTGAATATCCTGCTGGCGCGGGAGCACCCTTGGGATAACGCCACGCACATGTTGCCCGCCAGTCGACGCTAGATCGGGCCTGTGTAACATCCGCGGAGTCGCTGCGTCCGTATAAGATCAGCACGCACAGACCGGTTGGCCTGCACACAGGAGTAGCGATGAGCGACTATTACCAATCCGAAGACCTCGCCAAATTCGGCAATATCGGCCAGCACGGCAAGGCGCTGGCGGATGATTTTTTCAAGTATTACGGCGCCGTCACCGGCAGCGATGGTGCCTTGACCAAGCGTGAAAAGGCGCTGATCGCACTGGCGGTGGCGCACTCCGAGAAATGCCCGTACTGCATCGACGCCTACACCACCGCCTGTTTGGAAAATGGCTCCAATCCCGAGCAGATGATGGAGGCGGTGCATGTCGCCGCGGCGATGAAAGCCGGCATCACCCTGGTACACAGCGTGCAGATGCAGAATCAACTGAAAAAGCTCGTGCTCTGACATGAGTGCCGTGCTCCTCGAGGATTTGTTGTCCGATACGCGGCATGATTTCGCAAGCGTTCTGCGTGAACGCAAGTTAAACCTGCCGCCAGTGACAATAGACACACTGCAGGTGAATATCACCAAGCTGTGCAATCAGGCCTGCCGGCATTGCCACGTGGATGCCTCGCCAGCACGCACCGAGCAGCTTTCGCGCGCGGGTGTCGAAAAATGTCTGGAAATACTGGCCGCGCATCCGCAGATCCGGAGTCTTGACATTACCGGCGGCGCACCGGAATTGCACCCGGATTTCGATGAGTTTGTCGCGCGCGCCGTTGGGTTGGGCAAGCATGTGATGGTGCGTCACAACCTCACCGTGCAGTTCGACGGCAATCCCAGAACCGCAGAGCAAAAGCAATATCTGCCGGAGTTTTTCGCCGGGCACCGCGTCGAGGTGATTTCCTCGCTGCCGTATTACCAGGAATATTTCACCGATGCGCAGCGCGGCGATGGTGTGTTCCGGAAAAGCATCGAAGGTATCCGGCGGCTCAATGCGCTGGGTTACGGTGTGGACGGCAGCGGCCTGGTGTTGAATCTGGTTTACAACCCGGTAGGCCCTTATCTGCCACCGCCGCAGGCGGCACTGGAGGCGGACTACAAGCGCGAGTTGCAGGCGAAATTCGGCCTGATCTTCAACGGCCTGTTCACCATCACCAACATGCCGATCAACCGCTTCCGCCTGCATCTGGAAAAATCCGGCCAGTACGCCGGCTACATGGACAAGCTGCTGGCCGCGTTCAACCCGGCGGCGGCGCAGGGCGTGATGTGCCGCAGCCTGATCAGCGTCGATCACAACGGGGCAATTTTCGACTGTGATTTCAACCAGCAACTCGGGCTGCACGTCGCTGGCAAGAACGCGGCCGCGACGATTTTCGATTTCGATTTCGACGCACTGCTGCGTCGACCGATCCGCTGGGGTTCACACTGTTTCGGCTGCACCGCCGGCGCCGGCAGTAGTTGCGGCGGCACGACGACGGCTTGAGACTACCCGGTTCCGGTATTATCGCCTTCACATTCGGCACCCGGAAAACATGCATGTGCAACTCACTCAGGGCAGCGTTGGCGACGCTGGCACTGGCGACGGCGTTGATGACCGCGACTCCGCTGGTGCAGGCGGCAGCAAAGCCCGCCGTGACCTCGGTCAGCGCGCAGGCACGGCCGGCCGAATATAGCGGCGATTGTCCGGCCGCGCTGGAGTTCGTCGGCACCTTCAGGGTCAGCCATCATCCGGTGGTCGTCGAATATGTGTGGGAACGCAGCAATCACAGCCGCTCCGCGGTTCGGCGCATTCAGGCGCGTGGCACGCTGCAGACCATCACCGATGAGTGGGGCGTCGGCGGGCCGCCCGGTACGATGCAGGTGTGGGAGAAGCTGATCATCCTTTCGCCGAACTCAATCAGCTCTGCCGTTGCCAAAGCGACGGTCAATTGCCAGTAAACGACGCAAGACATGAAATTCGCATTGCAGAGATTCTTTCAGACCGGCCCCGAAAAGGGGCCGCCCGACGAGCAGGCGCAGCGGCTGGCTGTGACGCAGTTGCTGCTGGAGATCGCGCGTGCGGATCAAAACTCCGATGTCCGCGAGATCGCCACGATCCGCAAGCACCTTGCACAGGCTTACAGTCTTGATGATGCAGCGCTTGATGAACTGATGCAGGCCGCCAACGCGCGCGTCGATGCGGCAGTTTCCTTGTATGACACGGTGGAGGTCATCAACCAGCGGCTGGACGCAGCCGGCAAGGCCCGACTGGTGCGCGCCCTGTGGCAGGTCGCCTACGCCGACGGGCATCTCGACCCCTACGAAGAAGCGATGCTGCGACGACTCGCAGACCTGCTCTATGTCTCGCACGACACCTTCATCCGGGAAAAATTGAAGTTGCTGGAAGGTTGAGCAGCCGTGTTGATTAATATTTCCGAAACGGTCTTTGGTGCCGCGGCATCGCTGTGAGTGGCGAACAGTGCATCCGCTGTACAAGTTCTCAAGAAAAAAATGTTATAAAAAATATTATAATTTATAATTAATATTATAAATTATCTCATACCATGCCTATGAATCCGCGATAGCGGAAGGCCGCCTTCACATGCTCAAGCGTTTTTTTGCAGGAACTTGGCGGTCGCTTTCTGAGAAATCCTGAAAAACATTTCAGGCGCGATGCGCTTGATGTGATATTGCCGTTTGGCGTCGGCATGGGTGATGACGAGAAAGCGGTTTTTCTGCACGGCGTCGTAGATGTCGGCGGCGACATCGGCGGCGCTGACGCTGGCCTTCTGCATCAGGCGTTCGACGATGCGCTGCATCTGCGGCGCGGCGTTGTCGGTGATGTTCGCCGCCTGCTGCTGACTGGTCTGCATCAGCGCGGTCTTGAAGAACGACGGGCAGGCGACGCTGACGCCGACATGGTGCGGGAACATCTCGAAGCGCAGCGTTTCCGACAGCGAAATCACCGCCGCCTTGGTGGCGTTGTAGCTGGCCATTGCCGGCGGATTGGCGATGCCGGCGAACGAGGCGATGTTGACGATGTGACCGCCCTGCTGCGCGGTCAGCAGTGGCGTGACGGCGCGACTGCCGCGCACGCAGCCGAGCAGGTTGATATTGATGATCCATTGCCACTGCGCAATGTCGGAGTCGACGACCGAGCCGGCGCTGGCGACGCCGGCGTTGTTGACCAGCACGTCGAGACCGTTCCATTGCTGCTGGATGCGCGCCACGGTTTCGGCCCAGGATGCTTCCGAGGTCACGTCGCAGGCCAGCGCCAGTGCGCGCCCACCGGCCTGTTGAATCGCGACGGCAGTCTGCTGTGCCCCCGCAAGGTTGATGTCGGCCGCCGCGACGCGCCAGCCGTTGCCGGCAAAATGCAGTGCCAGGGCGCGGCCCAGGCCGCTGCCGGCCCCGGTGATAAGGATGCGTTGGTCGATCAGGTTGCGCATGAAACACTCCCGCACATGAAAACGCCGCAAGTGGCGGCGTCGAATGGTGTGCGGGAGTTTACGCCAGCGCGGCGCTACTGCTCGATCGTGCGCTGGTAGATGAAGTCGAAGCTGAAACTGCGCGGCTTGGTCTTGGCGTCCTGGTAGTCGGCCATGCGCAGCAGACGCGCCGGGATTTTCATCAGCTTGTCCTGCGCCTCGCGGCCCTCGGTATCGAGTCCGGTCAGGCTGCCGATTTTCCAGAAATCCAGCAATTCCTCGACGATGCTCTGGAACTGGCGTGGCCCGAAAATATCGGCGCGGCGCAATACCTCGCTCATGTCGTCGAAATGCGGCACCGCGTGGCCCGGCATGGCGAAGCTGGAAATGACCTTGAGCAGTGACACCAGCCCCTGGTTCGGGTCGGCGTCGAGGATGCCCGTGAAGCAGGCGCGGTAGAACGCGTAGTGGCGCGATTCATCGGCGCAGATGTGCGCGAGGATGCGCTGGCCGCGCGGTTCGTGCTGGCCGCAGAGGCGGCCAGTGTTGGAGTGCGAAATCTGCGTCGCCTTTTCCTGCAGGCTGGTGTAGGCCAGCAGGCGGTACGGATCCTTCTCCCAGGCGGGCTCGAAGCCGGATTCGACATACAGGTACTGCATGCGCTCCAGTGAGCCCATGTTGAAGATGCGCGCGTCACGCACGTAGTCGCGCATCGCGCAGCCGTGACGGTCTTCCTCGGCCGTCCACAGGTTGTTCCAGAGGCTCCACGGGCTTTCGTTGCCCATGTAAACCGCGATCAGGCGGTGGAAGTGCGGCAGGCCTTCTTCGGTCAGCAGGTTCAGTGCCAGCGCTACGCGGGCTACATCCGGCAGACCGCGCGCAGCCTCGCGCACCTGCGCCAGATCGGCTTCCGCCGCATCGCCGCCATGCTGATCGGCGCTCAGCAATTCATTGGGAAACCAGAGTTTGCGGCGGCTGAGATGCTGCGCCATCTGCTCGCGCACCAGCGGTTCAAGAGCAACCATGACCTCAATGCGGTCGGGGGTGCGGTGTTGTGGCGGGTTGAGGACGGCTGACATGGCGAATGCTCCGGGCAAGCACACAAGACAATACGGAAACGGACGGCCAGAGGATGCGCCTGAGCGCGCAGTATAGCCCAGTTCTGCGTCTAATATACAGTTGTATATTGACGGCTACGAGCTTGTCTCGGCTAGAGTTTGATTAGATTCAGGAATTCCTGTCGGGTGCGATGATCTTCACGGAAATGGCCGATCATCATCGAGGTCACCATGTCCGAATGCTGCTTCTGCACGCCGCGCATCATCGAGCACAGATGTTTCGCCTGGATGACAACCGCCACGCCCTTGGCGTGAGTCACGCTCTGGATGCAATCGCCGATCTGCTTGGTGAGGTTTTCCTGGATCTGCAACCGGCGCGCATACATGTCGACAATGCGCGGAATCTTCGACAGGCCGACGACCTTGCCGTTGGGCAGGTAGGCGACATGGCACTTGCCGATGAACGGCAGCAGGTGGTGCTCGCACAGCGAGTACAGCTCGATATCGCGGACGATCACCATCTCGTCGTTGCTGGACTCGAAGATCGCGCCGTTGACGATCTCGCTGACATCCTGCTCGTAGCCCTGGGTCAGGAATTCCATCGCCTTTGCCGCACGGTGCGGCGTGCGCACCAAACCTTCGCGGTCAGGATTTTCGCCTATCGCTTCGATGATGGCTCTAAACTGTTCTTCCATGACCGATCCTGTTCTGTAGCACGCCAATATTGTCCCATACTCGGGTAGCTTGAGCCTTATGCAAAAGAAGCATCCATCTGATGCCGTCGCGATCAAATCTGTTCCGGTCGACCTGATCCGGCCCGGTTCGCAGCAAGCGCGGCGCTATTTCGACGCGGATGCGCTGAAGGAGTTGGCCGAGTCGATCCGCGAGTCCGGCGTGGTCCAGCCGATCGTGCTGCGCACCCAGGTCTGGGGCTATGAGCTGCTGGCCGGCGAGCGGCGCTGGCGCGCGGCGCAGCAGGCCGGGTTGCACGAAATTCCGGCGATCATCCGCGACGATCTCTCCGATACCGAAGCCTTCGTCGTCGGCCTGATCGAAAACCTGCAGCGCGAATCGCTGCGCCCGATTGAGACCGCTGCCGGCCTCAAGCGCCTCGCCGAGGTGTTCGCGCTGACCCACGAGCAGGTTGGCGAGCGTATCGGCAAGTCGCGCGAATACGTCAGCAACTACCTGCGGCTGGTCAATCTCGCGCCGGCGGTGCAGTCGCTGGTCAACGAGGGCCACATCCTGCTCGGCCACGCCAAGGTTCTCGCCGGGCTGCAGCCCGGCGAGCAGATCCGCTGGGCCGACGAGGCAATCCGCCACAAGCTCACGGTGCGCGCGCTGGAGCGCAAGTTGTCCGCCGTGCG
Organism: Stenotrophobium sp.; assembly: GCA_050739895.1. Taxonomy (GTDB): domain Bacteria; phylum Pseudomonadota; class Gammaproteobacteria; order Nevskiales; family Nevskiaceae; genus Stenotrophobium. The sequence goes on along the minus strand of JBOICK010000089.1, from coordinate 38,958 downwards.
TGATGCACGCATCGTGTTCCGTCCGGGCAAGCCGGCGGACTGGCAGTCGTTGGAGCGCGAGTTGTCGGACCATCTCGGCTGTGCCGTCACGCTGGAGTCCGAGAAAGGCGGCAAGGGCGAATTGCGCGTGCGCTTCCATTCGCTGGACGAACTTGACGGCGTGCTGGAGCGTATCGGTTACATCGCGCGCTGAGTCCGAACCTTATCGACAGATCGGGTGGTAGAGCTGTGGACAAGCTCTCGAGCAGGCGACGCATATGACGTGGGTACAAGCCTCGCGACAGGGCGACGAAAATTTAACCAACTGGCGATCAAGTCTATGCGCGACATGACGGTTTCCGAGGCGAGGCCACAGCATATGCCAGCGCAAAAGTTCAAGGTTTGCGTAAAATCTATCGGCCTGCAGGGACGGGCGGACTGACAATCTAGGGAGCGCAAGCATGTCGGGCTGGTGGATCTTGGCGGGAGTCGCGGGCGGTCATCTTGTGGTATCGCTGGTGCAAACGCTGCTGCACCGTGCTATCGGGCATGGCGCCTTCGGCGGCTGGGTCCGGGCGCGGCACGTCGGCGAGCATCACAGCATCTACTCCGGCAACCGGCTCGAAACCGCTGGCTACAGCGACGACGAGAAAAGCCTCTCGGTGTTCTATCTGGTGGTGGCGGTGCCGGCATTGCTGGCAGGTTTTTCGCTGCTGCCGCTGGCGGTGGCGCTGGGATTCGCAGCAGGGCTGGGCCTGTCGTATCTCGCGCATATCTACCTGCACGCCCAGTTCCATATCCGCGACACGCGCTATGCGCGCCAGCGCTGGTTCCGCAGGCTGCGAGACCTTCACATGGTTCATCACCGGCACCAGGGCCGCAACTTCGCCGTGATCGACCTTTACTGGGACAAGCTGATGGGCACCTTTCACGGCTCCGGCGACGGCGGGAAAACCTGATGCCGCCAGTCATCGCCGGCCTCTGTATGCTGCTGCCCGCCGCCGTCGCGGTCTACTACCTGACAACCCTGATGATCTGGGTCGGCCACTGGCTGCCGCATCGTCCCGGCAGTCGTCTCAGACAGTTCCATCTGGGCGGGCACCACACGCACTATCCGGATTCGCGCCACGCGCGCAGCGAGCGCTTCCGTTATGGCAGAGGCCGCAACGACAGCCTGGTGCCGCTGCTGCCAGGTCTGGCTGCGCTGGTTCTGCTGTTCTGGATGCTGCTGCCTATGGGATTTGCCACGGTGGCAACGCTGGAACTGGGGTTGATCGTGGGCGCGCACAGCTATGTGCATCTGCAGTTTCATCTCGGATGCAGCCGGCTTTCGCGCTACGCCTGGTTCCGCCGCGCGCAGGCCACGCATGACATCCATCATGACCGCGACGTGAATTTCATGGTCGCCGACCACTTCTGGGACAGGGTGCTGGGTACATTCGAACGCCCGCGGCAGGTGCCGGCGTAGACTACCGGCAGCGTTCAGAGGGAAGGGCATGGACTATCTTGATTTCTTTCCGGCGGCGTTCGACGCTAAGACCACCATCGCGTTGTCCGTCGCTGCCGGCGGGGCGATGGTCGGAATGGCGATCGCGTTTATTGTCGCTGAACCGAAATCTGCCATTACGCGGGCCTTCGCGGTGGCCTATGGCGCATCGGGTCTGGCCATCATTACCGAGATGGCCTACATCTTCCTGTATCCGGAGGGTAGCCCGGTGCCGTGGTTTGCTCGTTTCCCGGTGTTCGTGACCATCGGCACCGCCGCCTATCCCCTGTGGCTGCTGCGGCTGGCGCGCACCGCGCAGCCGACGCCGCGTGCATTGCGCTGGATCACGGCCTGCGTATGGTTGCAGTGGATCGGCGTAGCATCGTTTTTCGTCCTCGGCGGCCTCTATCCCGACTTGCGTCTGCACCATTTCTACCTGGCCTACGGCCACCCCGGCTATCTCACCGACCCCGGTTACTGGATGTTTGCCACGCCGGTGCTGGCGGCGACGGCGAATCTCACCCTGGGCGGTGTCATCCTGTTCACGCAGCGTGTCGACCCGGCCGAACGCCGGCGTGCGCTGGCGTTCGCGGTCTCGTTCCCGTTCCAGGCCTGCGTGTTCGTGCTGCCGGCCGGCTACAACCTGCTGGTCTGTCTGGCCGGTACCCTGATCTTCCTGGTCGGCGCCATGCGCTACAACGTCATGCTCGGCGAGAGCGCCCTGTTCATGAGCCGCTTCCTGTCGCCGCAGGTGGCACAGCTGGTGCGCCGCAAGGGCCTGACGTACACCATGCAGCCGCAGGCGCTGGACGTCACCGCGGTCAACTGTGACCTGCGCGGCTTCACGCAATTTTCGCAGCGGCTGGCGTCGGACAAGGTCATCGCGCTGCTGAATGAATACTACGATGTTGTCGGTGCTGTGGTCGCAGAGTTTGGCGCCACCGTCAACAACTATGCCGGCGACGGCATCCTCATCCTGATCGGCGCGCCGCTGCCGGAACCGGCGCATGCACAGCGCGGACTGGCACTGGCGCGGCGCGTGCGCGCGGCGGCACTGACAGTCACGCGCCACTGGTCAGGGCCGGAGAACCCTCTGGGTGTTGGCATCGGCGTGGCCAGCGGCAGGATCACCGTCGGCGCGATCGGCTCAACCTCGCGCATGGAATACACCGCGGTCGGATCGACGATTAATCTCGCCGCCCGGCTCTGCGAGAAGGCGCTGGACCGGGAAATCCTGGTCGGTCCGCGCACCGTTGAACTGGCCGGCGCGGCCGGACTTGAGTCGCGCGGCAGGCTGCAGTTCAAGGGTCTGGGCGAACTGGCCTACTATGTCGTGGCCGATCTGGAGCCCGCGAGTTCGCCGGGACTGGAGTTGCCGTTGCCCGCCCGTGCACCGGCATTGTCGGGCTGATTGCCAGTTGCAATGCTTTCGCCCGTGCCGCGCCCTTTGAGGGAGAGATTTAATTACGGTGTGAGGGAGATCATGGCGCGCTCGATTCCGTAATCCTCACACGCTGCCTGCCTTATCGACAGACATCGGTGATAAGCCTGTGGATAAGCTCTGGAGCAAACGTTTCAAACAGCGTCAGCGTGAGTCTTCTGACAGGTATGATGATTTTTTTGCCAGCGGATGACCAATGACAGCAGGTTATCGACAGTTGACGGGGATAAGCCTGTGGATGGCTACTGTATGGAGCCGCCCAAGTGCTTGTTATGCAAGGCCCGCCTGCGGTCATGACGAAAATATTGCCGCTATTTGATAAGCCGGTGTTCGGTGCCGCCCGCTGTCATATGCGGTGATGGCTGGAATGTTTTTTAATGTAATATTAATTTAGTGTTATTAATTAATTGTTAACATCGTCTTGCGGACAATCCCGATCAGCGGGGGGCTTTTGGAAACACAGAAACTTCAATTCGATCTGTTTGACGATCGCTACCAGGTGATCGAGCGGGTCAGTGCCAAGGCGCGCAACATCCGCATCGAAGTCCGCTCGCGCCGCGAGGTGGTGCTGGTGATTCCGCGTCGCGCGTCGCGCCAGGCCGCGCGCGAGTTTCTCGCCGCGCGCGAGGACTGGATCAAGCAGAAACTCGCCGAACTGCAGTTGCGCGGCGGCGATGCGGCGCTGGATCCGCAGCGCATGAACTGGGACAACCGCGACCGCATCCCGCTGCGCGGCGTCGACACACCGGTGCGCCTGAGCGCCGCCAGCCTGCGCGGTATCAGCCTGCGCTTGGAGGCCGGAGGCATCGACGTGTTTTGTCCGTCCGCACTACTCGGCGACCGCCGCAAACTGGAGCAGGCATTGCGCCAGGGTTTGCAGCATCAGGCGCGCCAGGATGCACTGCGATTGCTGGCGGAAGAATCCACGCGGTTGGGGCTGCGTTACGGCGAACTGCGCATCGCCGACCAGAAATCCCTGTGGGGCAGTTGCGCCGCCAACGGCAACATCAGTCTTTCATGGCGTCTGGTGATGGCGCCGCCGGCGGTATTCCGCTACGTCGTCGTGCATGAGCTTTGCCACGTTCGTCATCATGATCATTCCGATGCGTTCTGGGCGCTGGTGGCGCGGCAGATGCCGGACTATGACCAGCACCGCAGCTGGCTGCGCGATCACGGGCCGCGCCTGCACTTGCATCTGCCGCCGCGGAGCAGGATCCAAGGCCCATGATTGCGCAGTTCGGCAGGTCTGTGGTCGGATTATGGTCCGTGAATTGCTCCGCGCATATGTTCGCTCCCGGTATGTTCAGAAGCTGAATTTTTTGCTTATCGTGAGGCGGGCCGCAAGCGGCTCCAGGGGATGGATATGTCTGTCGGCCCTGCCATCGGGGTATGTAGCCACTTCTGACTTCAGACGATCAACGTAGGTAAACTGCGCTGCATTATTTTTGACATCCAACAGGTTGTAGATGCCCAGAGATGTGCTCCAGCCGTCTGGGAACGCATAGTTGACATCCATATTGACTTCGCCGAATCCGGCTCCCTGGAGCTGCTCCGCCGTCGTCAAGCCCATGGCGACCGCATTGGCGCAGCTGGCTGGGGTCCCGGGATTTGGAAAAGAGTTTGGAAAATCATGGACAACAGCAGTGTCTGCACATGTTCCGGACGACAATGGGTATCGGCCGAGGTAACGGTATTCCAGTCCACCGCTCCAGGGGCCAAGATCTTCCAGATAAATGGCCAGTGATCCGGTCGCGATCGGGGCATCGGTGATGTATCGGCCGAGGTGTCCGGTCCCATCATCAAAATCTGAGTTAAAGCGTGTGTGGTCGCCAGAGTAGCTGCCGTAGATTTCCAGCCAGCGACGGACCTTGTAGGTGAAATTGACCTCGTAGCCATAACGCCGGCTCGATGGCCCGGGCGAGTCCGATCCGACATCAGGATTGATCACGGTTTCAGAATGCTGGTTCAAGTTAAAGACCGCTACCGTGAGCGAGAGGTTCTTGCGAACGTCTGCACGCAAGCCGGCCTCTTCGCCGTTTAGAGGCGCAATCAGCGGAGTGTTTGGCAACATCAAATCCGGCACTTTGGTCTGGTTGACGCCGCGCAGATCAGCGCTGTGGAATCCGCGTCCGGCGCTCAAGTAGAGTTCGAGGTTCTGCGTAGGCGTGAAAATCAGGCTGCCTTTGGGCTGGACCAGATTGCTGACGCTCGTGCCGCCATTGGTGTAGGGAATGTTGCCGTTCGCAGTCGACTCGTGCACAGCTGCGAGGTCGTCTGAGTCGATCCCACGCATATAGTCATCACGCACGCCCAGGACGCTGCGAAACCACGATGTCCAGTGGGTCGTCGTTTGCAAATAGACTGCCGTGCTGAGCAGATGCACGCTATCCAGATTTCTGAAAGACGCAGGATCACTGGGGGTCTGAGCCGGCGTCAAAGATACCCGGCCCACCGAAGGCGTTCGTCCGACACGCAGGATGTCGTAGCGCGTAAGCACGCCAAGAACGAACTCGTTGTCAATGGAAGCCAGCTTGACTGGCAGTGTGTAGCTTGCCTCTCCACCCAGGACATGACGCTTGTCTTGTTGATCTTCCTGATCGCCGTTCACAGGATCGAACAGGAAGTGGGTGAAGTTGTTGTACAGGTTCAGCTGGTTGTGGAAGTAGTAGACGTTCGCCGCAAGCTGCCCATCACCCCAGGCATTGTTGTGGTACTGGTACGAGAGATTTTCCCGATTCGCATTGACGCCGTCCGTAGGGTCGAGTGAGCCGAAGCGATTGGCGACGAGTCCTTCGGTGATGGCGCGCACCGGTATGTCGGTAGTGTTGGTCGACAGGCCGTGATAGATCGAGCCGGTCAGGGAGTAGCCTTGGTCATCGTCGCCATGACTGTAGCGCAGCACCAGGTTTTCCTTGCGCTGATCATCTGGAGCGACGAAAGGCCCATCGTAGTGCTGCAACTCAACGGCCGTGAGGAGATTGCCACCCGCCACTGTGCGCGTCCCACCGGCGAACAGGCGCTGGAAATTGAACACCCCGGTGGTGACGGAAACCTGATCCGGGATCGTATCCAGATAGCTGAGATGGACCGATCCGACGCCGCCGAAATCGCCGACTTCGGCGTGATAGGTGCCCTTGGTATAGGTCAGTCCGCCCAGCAGTTCGGGGATCAGGATGTTCAGGTCGGTGTAGCCCTGGCCATGCGCATGGGTCGGCTCGTTGATCGGGACGCCGTCGATGAATGTGGCGAGGTCGGTGCCGTGATCGAGGTTGTAACCGCGCATCAGGTATTGATTGGCTTTGCCCTCGCCGCTGTGGATCGTCACGATCAATCCCGGTACTGTTTCCAGCAACTGGCCGGGGCGATAAGCGGGCGTCAGGTCAAGCTCTTGCTGGGTGACCACGCCGTCGCTGGCGGTCTCGGCCGTGCCCAGAAGATTGAGGCGATTGGCAGTCACCGTGACTTCGGGCAATGGCGTCGCGGTTGCAGCCGCGATTGTGATCGCCTTGTCGTTGCTGTCGGGAGCAACAGTGTTTGAAGCGGATGCGGTGATTGGCGCTGGCGCGTCTGCCTGCTGTGCCGCGACCGGGTTGGCGCTGAAAACAGAGATTGCTGCGGCGTAAAACAGGGCGGCTGGATTCAGGGTGAATGGCGGCCTGATCTTCGCTGACCTCTGCAATGGCATGTGTTCACTTCCCCTTGATGATGCATCAACATCAGCCAGACGCGGCGCCCCAATCGAGTCGCCATGGATGAACAATCACGAATTATTAATACCTACTCGCAGTTTGTGAGGATGGATGCAGGCGCAGAAAATTAGCGGCGAATGCGGCGAATCTGATGGATCCCGGCTCGGAAGTGAAAGCAGAGTGCGAAGCGATGATCGCTGAACGCAGCGTGCGGAATGGCAACATGCATCTGATCCTGGCGCCGCCGGCATCCAGCCATTCTCACATTCACAACTGAAGGGCGCGCCGCGCGAACCCATCCTTGACAAGGATATTGCTGCACGCCATGGAGAAAACCCTGCAGGAAAAAACTACACTGAGGGTGCGCTGAGCAGAGCCGCCCCATGCTGGCTGGATGACTTCGCACGGCGTGTGCATTTTCTCATCTTGCAGACGCAGATTCGTGCAGTGGACGCAGGGTCAGGGTAATGGCCCAATAAACAAAAAAGGCGGGCCTTAGCCCGCCTCTTCACATCTGCTTAAAACGACTGCGCTTACTTGGCGCCGGCGTCGACCGATGCGTCGGCTTTGACGCCTGCGGCGTCAACTGCGCCGGCGGCCTTGGCGTTTGCGCCAGCCTTCATTTTCTTGGCGTGGCGGCGCGCTTTGCGGCGCTCGTGCTTGGCCTTGGCCTTGGCTGAGTCGACCGTCTTGTCGGCGGCTTCCTTGGTGCTATTGACGGTGGATTTGGCGGCGTCGGTGGTGGTGTTAACCGCGCTCTTGGCGGTATCGGTCACACCACTGGTGTCAACTGAAGCGCCGAGGTCGGCGCCAAGGCCGGCGGCGAACAACGGAGCGGACAGGGCCAGTGCGGCAACGGCGAACGGCAGTGCAAATTTGTTCATGGATGATTCCTCAATGGTGTTGTGATGGGTTGAATGAAGACAGCAGGTACATCAGCCAGGCACATGCTACCGGGTCTACCTGAACACATCATGAACCGGCGAGATTCCGGAAAACAGCATCAAGCCGACTTGCGCAGTTGTCCGATTTTCTTGAGGTGCACCAGCAGCAGCGACACCGCCGCGGGCGTCACCCCGGAGATGCGCGCGGCCTGTGCTACGGTCTGAGGACGATGCTGGATCAGCTTGATACGCACTTCGTTGGACAGGCCGGTGACCGCGACGTAATCGAGATCGAGCGGCAACGGTGCCTCTTCATAGCGCTGGCTACGCGCGATCTCCAGCTGCTGGCGTTCGATGTAGCCGGCGTACTTGGTCTGGATTTCGACCTGTTCGGCAACCGACGGATCAATCTCCTCTGGCGCAAGGCCGAGCCGCGTCAAAGTCGCGTAATCGCCTTCGGGTCGGCGCAGCAGTTCCAGCGCCGAGGCGCCATTGCTGACCGGGGCTTCACCGAACACGGCGACCATTTCCGCTTGGGCCAACTGCGTCGGCTTGAGCCAGAGTTGATCGAGGCGCTCGCGCTCGCGTTCGATCGCTTCAACCTTGCGCGAGAATGCAGTCCAGCGCGCATCGTCGACCAGTCCCAGCTTGCGGCCCTGCGCGGTCAGGCGCAGATCGGCGTTGTCCTCGCGCAGCAGCAGGCGATGCTCGGCGCGCGAGGTGAACATGCGGTAGGGCTCGGTGGTGCCGCGGGTGATGAGGTCATCGACCAGCACACCGATATAGGCTTCGTGGCGCAGCGGTGTCCACGGTGTTTCATTCTTCACTGACAGCGCCGCGTTGATGCCGGCGAGCAGGCCCTGCGCCGCCGCTTCCTCGTAGCCGGTGGTGCCGTTGATCTGGCCGGCCAGGAACAGGCCGGCGATGTGCTTGCTCTGCAGGCTGTGCTGCAAGTCGCGCGGATCGAAATAGTCGTATTCGATGGCATAGCCGGGGCGCACGATGCGCGCGTTCTCCAGCCCGTGGATGCTGCGCACGAAGCGCTCCTGCACATCGTAGGGCAGCGAAGTCGAGATGCCGTTGGGATAAATCTCGGTGGTGCTCAGGCCTTCCGGTTCCAGGAAAATCTGGTGCGAGGTCTTGCCGGCAAAGCGGTTGACCTTGTCTTCCACGCTCGGGCAGTAGCGCGGGCCAACGCCTTCAATCACGCCGGTGAACATCGGCGAGCGGTCGAAGCCGCTGCGGATGATCTCGTGCGTCTGCTCGTTGGTGTGCGTGATGTGGCAGTGCACCTGCTGCGGATGCTGCTCGCGTGCGCCCATGAACGAAAATACCGGCGTCGGCGTGTCGCCGGGCTGCGGCGTCAGCACGTCCCAGTTGATCGTGCGGCCGTCGAGCCGCGGCGGTGTGCCGGTCTTGAGCCGGCCGATGCGCGGCAGCGCTTCGCGCAAGCGCGCGGACAGCGCGTTGCTCGGCGCATCGCCGGCACGGCCGCCCGGCATGTTTTCCAGACCGACATGGATGCGGCCGGCGAGGAAGGTGCCGACGGTCAGGACCACCGCCGGTGCGTGGAACTTCAGGCCCATCTGCGTGACCACGCCGGTGACGCGATTGCCTTCAAGAATCAGGTCGTCGACCGGCTGCTGGAACAACGTCAGGTTGGGCGTGTTCTCCAGCTCGTGGCGCACGAACGCCTTGTACAACGCACGGTCGGCCTGCGCGCGGGTCGCGCGCACCGCCGGGCCCTTGCTGGCGTTGAGGATGCGGAACTGGATGCCGGCGTGATCGGCGGCGCGCGCCATCATGCCGCCCAGCGCGTCAACCTCGCGGACCAGGTGGCCTTTGCCAATGCCGCCGATGGCCGGGTTGCAGGACATCTGTCCCAGCGTCTCGATGTTGTGCGTGAGCAGCAGCGTGCGCAGGCCCATGCGCGCGGGCGCAAGCGCCGCTTCCGTGCCGGCGTGGCCGCCGCCGACGACAATGACGTCGAAATGATGCGAGTTGTTCATGGCGTGGTTGCAGTTGCTATGGCCGACACGGAAGTTTCGTCCACGCGGCCTTCCTGTCCGCGAGGCGAAACCCGGCCCGCGCCATCCCTGGCGCGTGCGCTCACCGGGCGCGAGCAGTGCTCGCGCAAAGCTCCGGTTCGCCCAGCGTGGCCGCCGCCCACAACAATCACGTCAAACTGGTGAAACGCACTCATGGATTCAGACACAGCACCCGCAAAAGGGTGCGGATTTTAACGCTTAGCGCCTTGCCGCGTTTAGAAGCGGATTTTGCCGAACCACATGTCGCGGTACATCAGGAAATCGCCGGCGAGGCTGTAGAACGGCCATTTGAAGGTTGCGGGCTTGTTGTGTTCGAAAAAGAAATGGCCGACCCAGGCGAAGAAATAGCCGAATAACGGCATCAGCCAGAGTGCAGCCCAGTGCTGCGTGAAAACCGCGTAGAGCGCGATCAGAATGACCAGCGAAGTGCCGACGAAGTGCAGACGGCGGCAGGTGCGGTTGGCGTGCTCTTCCAGGTAGAACGGGTAGAAGTCGGCCATCGAGTTGAATGTGCGATCCATGAAATACTCCTTAGCAGCAACTTGGGTGCAGTATAAGATCGTTGTATGGTCAGCGCTGTCGGCAAGGCGACAGTCGGGATAGGCTGCGTCGGTCGACGCAGCACCAGGATTGTTGTGCGGCGACGCGGCGGTGAATGCCACTCACCCGCTGGTCAAGAATGCGTGCGGAATGTTGTTATATTTTATATAAAATATATAAATATTTATAGTAAAATATAACAAATTATGCATCTAAGTATCGGCGAGCGGGTGGCCCCATAAGGCGGCTGAGATGAGACCCAAGGCAAAAGAACTCGACATGCTGGGCTGGCGCGAATGGGTGGGGTTGCCCGCACTGGGCATCGACCATATCAAGGCCAAGGTGGATACCGGCGCGCGCACTTCGGCGATCCATGCGTTTGCCATCGAGCGGCCGCGTCCAGGCAGGGTGCGCTTCGGTGTTCACCCGCTGCAGAAATCCTCCACGGAGGTCTGGTGTGAGGCGGACCTGCTGGACGAGCGCTGGGTCAGCGATTCGGGCGGGCACCGCGAACTGCGGCCGGTGATCCTGACGCCGCTGACACTGGGCGCACGCCGCTGGGATATCGAGATCACGCTCTCGGCGCGCGAAACCATGTTGTTTCGCATGCTTCTGGGACGTACGGCGCTGGCGCGGCAGTATCTGGTCAGGCCCTCATCGTCCTTTCTTATCGGCAAGGAGCCATGCGGATGAAAATAGCCATTCTTTCGCGTAACGCCAAGCTCTATTCGACGCGCCGCCTGATCGAGGCCGCCAAGGCGCGCGGCCATAGCGTGCGGGTGGTGGACGTGCTGCGCTGCTATATGAATATCGCGCCGCACAATCCGCAGATCCATTACCGCGGCAAGCCGCTGGAAGATTTTGACGCAGTGCTGCCGCGTATCGGTGCGTCCGTGACTTTCTACGGCACGGCGGTGGTGCGGCAGTTCGAGATGATGGGGGTTTACTGCCTCAATGAATCCGTCGCCATCACGCGCTCGCGCGACAAGTTGCGCGCGCTGCAACTACTGGCGCGCAAGGGTGTGGGCATGCCGCTGACCGGATTCGCGCACGCACCGGACGACACCCATGACCTCATCAACATCGTCGGCGGCGCGCCGATGGTGGTGAAGCTCACCGAAGGTACCCAGGGCGTCGGCGTGGTGTTGTGTGAGACCAGTCAGGCGGCGGAGAGCGTCATCGATGCGTTTCGCGGACTTGATGCGTACTTCCTGGTGCAGCAGTTCGTGAAAGAGGCTCAGGGCGCCGACATCCGCTGTTTCGTGGTCGGCGGCAAGGTCGTCGCGGCAATGAAGCGGCAGGCCAGGCCGGGCGAGTTTCGTTCCAACCTGCATCGTGGCGGCAGCGCGACCGCCATCAAGATCACGCCGGAAGAGCGCTCCACCGCCGTGCGTGCGGCCCGGATCATGGGCCTCAACATCGCCGGTGTGGATCTGCTGCGCACTTCTGAAGGTCCACTGGTGATGGAAGTGAATTCATCGCCTGGACTGGAGGGCATCGAGCGCGCCAGCGGCATCGACATCGCCGAGCGCATCATCGAGTTCATCGAGAACAACGCAGCGCCCGGCAAAACCCAGACCAAGGGGAAGGGCTGATGGCCGGCGCTGAGACGGAACAGGGGCCGTTTGAACTGGGTGGGCAGGCAGTTGCGCCCGGCGAGATTCGCACCATCCATGTGCCGGTGGCCAACCTCTACACCCAGTCGCCGGTCACCCTGCCGGTGCGCGTGGTGCGCGGGCGACTTCCGGGGCCGGTTATTTTCGTCAGCGCGGCACTGCACGGCGACGAGATCATCGGCGTGGAAATCATCCGCCGCCTGCTGCGCCGGCACGAACTGCGCGATGCGCAGGCGCTGCGCGGCACGGTGCTGGCGGTGCCGATCGTCAACATGCTGGCGTTCCTCAGCCAGTCGCGCTACCTGCCGGACCGGCGCGATCTCAACCGCAGTTTCCCAGGCAGCGAGACCGGCTCGCTGGCGGCGCGGCTGGCGCATCTGTTTATCCGCGAAGTAGTCGGCAAGAGCGATTACGGCATCGACCTGCATACCGGCGCGATCCACCGGCCGAACCTGCCGCAGGTGCGCGCCGACCTCGGTAATGCGCAGACCCTGCGCCTGGCGCGCGCATTCGGTGTGCCGTTGCTGATCAATTCGCCGCCGACCGCGGGTACCCTGCGCGAATACACCACGCGCAAGAACATCCCGGTCCTGCTGTATGAATCCAGCGAAGCGCTGCGTTTCGACGAAGACTGCATCCGCATCGGCGTGCAGGGCGTGCTCAACGTACTGTCCGAACTGGGTATGGTGTCGCCGCAGGCTGTGCGAATACCAGCGATGGCAGAACCCGTGGTGGCGCGTTCCAGCAGTTGGGTGCGGTCGCCGGCCAGCGGCATCCTCAGGGTGCGGGTCGGGCTGGGTGTGCAGGTGCGCAGCGGGCAGGCGCTGGGCGTCGTCGGCGATCCTTTCGGCGAGATCGAAACGCCGGTCCTGTCAGGTGCTGATGGCCTGATCATCGGCCGCCTCGACCTGCCGCTGGTGCACGAGGGTGATGCCCTGTTCCATATTGGCCGTTTCGAGGCACCGGCCGCGGCAGCGCACGCAGCGCACCAGTTACTATCCGCCAGCCGGACCTGGAATGTAGAAGAGCCGCCTATCGTCTGAGCCGACTTTGTGGCGGCCTCAAAGCGAAAACCGATAGCCGAGTGACGATCCGATTCGTTAGACTAGTGACATCAATCAAAAGGAGACGGCCCCGTGGGGGACGCGCTGAACCTTTTTAGCCTTGCCTTCTACGTCGTCTGCGTATTTGGCATCTGCATGGTCATGCTTGGCGCCTCATGGCTGCTGGGCGGGCGCGACTGGGGCCGGGCCAAGAATGAAGCCTTTGAGTCCGGCGTGGTCGGTGTCGGTACTGCGCGGCTGCGGTTTTCAGCCAAGTTCTATCTGGTGGCGATGTTCTTCGTCATCTTCGATGTCGAAGCGGTGTTTCTTTACGCCTGGGCCATCTCCCTGCGTCAGGATGGATGGACCGGATTTATCGAGGCTACGGTGTTCATTTTTGTTCTGGTCGCCAGCCTTGGCTATCTCTGGCGTATCGGCGGTCTGGAATGGGCGCCAGCTGCACGCAGGCGGCTCAGACAAAAACTCAAGGGAATCCAGTAAGACCCATGGAATACACACTGACCCGCATCGACCCGGATGCCAAGCGCTATCCGCAGCAGCAGCGCCAGACCGTGCGCGATCCGATGGAAGAGCAGGTTCATCGCAACATCTATCTGGGCAAGCTCGAAAACCTGATGCATGACGCGGTCAACTGGGGCCGCAAGAATTCGATCTGGCCGTACAACTTTGGCCTGTCCTGCTGCTACGTCGAAATGGCCACAGCCTTTACGCCGACCCACGACATCGCGCGTTTTGGTGCTGAGGTGATTCGCGCGTCACCGCGCCAGGCCGACCTGATGGTCATCGCTGGTACGTGCTTCATCAAGATGGCGCCGGTGGTGCAGCGCCTGTACGAGCAGATGCTGGAGCCGAAGTGGGTGATCTCCATGGGCTCCTGCGCCAATTCCGGCGGCATGTATGATATTTATTCGGTGGTGCAGGGCGTGGATAAATTCTTGCCGGTGGACGTTTATGTGCCGGGATGTCCACCGCGTCCGGAAGCGTTCCTGCAGGGCCTGAACCTGTTGCAGGATGCCATCGGCAAGGAGCGTCGCCCGCTGTCATGGGTGGTCGGCGACCAGGGCGTCTACAAGGCCAATCAGCCGGCGCAACGCGTGGTTCATCGTGCCGAGCGTATGGCTGCGACTACACTGCGCTCGCCGGATCAGGTATGACCGCAGACGGCCTTCCTCCACAGACTGACAAGGGCGGCCAGCATGAGGTCGTGCGCGAGCTTTATGCGCGTTTCGGTGAAAGCGCCTTTGTGTTTCAGCCCACCGTGGATCGTCTGCCGACTCTCTGGGTGCAGGCCGGTCGGTTGGGCGAGGTCCTGCGCTATCTCAAGAATACCGTACCGCATCCGTACAGGATGCTTTACGACCTTACCGCAGTCGATGAGCGCCTGCGCAAGTACCGGCAGGGCTTGCCGCCCGCAGATTTCACAGTGGTTTATCAACTGCTGTCGATCGAGCGCAACAGCGATGTTCGCCTGAAGGTGGCCTTACAGGGCGACATGCCTTCTCTGCCCAGCATCACCGGCATCTACGTCAATGCCAATTGGTATGAGCGCGAGGTCTGGGACCTGTTCGGCATTACTTTTGACGGGCATCCGAACCTGCAGCGCATCATGCTGCCGCGCACCTGGCAGGGACATCCGCTGCGCAAGGAATACCCGGCGCGTGCGACCGAGTTCGATCCGTTTGCACTGACCGCCGCCAAGCAGGACATCGAGCAGGAGGCCCTGCTGTTCAATCCTGAGGAATGGGGCATGAAGCGCGGTACCTCGGAAGAGGACTTCATGTTCCTCAACCTTGGCCCTAACCATCCGTCCGCACACGGCGCTTTCCGCGTCGTGCTGCAACTCGATGGCGAAGAGATAATCGATTGCGTGCCGGATATCGGCTACCACCACCGCGGTGCCGAGAAGATGGCCGAGCGCCAGTCCTGGCACAGTTTCATCCCCTACACCGACCGCATCGACTATCTCGGCGGTGTGATGAACAACCTGCCGTATGTGCTGGCGGTGGAGAAACTCGCCGGCATCGAGGTGCCGGACCGGGTCAAGACCATCCGCGTGATGATGTCGGAATTTTTCCGCATCACCTCGCACCTGCTGTTCTACGGCACCTTCTGCCAGGACGTTGGCGCGATGTCGCCGGTGTTCTACATGTTCGTCGATCGCCAGAAAGCCTACGACGTGATCGAGGCGGTCACCGGTTTCCGCATGCATCCGGCGTGGTTCCGCATCGGCGGCGTCGCGCACGATTTGCCGCAGGGCTGGGAAAAGCTGGTGCGTGACTTCGTCGAATATCTGCCCAAACGCCTCGACGAATACCAGAAGGCGGCGCTGGGCAACGGCATCCTCAAGGTGCGAACGCGCGATATCGCCGCTTACAACACCGAGCAGGCGATCGAGTGGGGCGTCACCGGCTCCGGCCTGCGCGCTACCGGCTGCGCCTACGACCTGCGCAAGGCGCGGCCCTATTCAGGCTACGAGAATTTCGACTTCGAAGTGCCGATCGCGCACGGCGGCGATGTTTACGACCGCTGCGTGGTGCGCGTCGAAGAAATGCGCCAGAGCGTGCGTATCATCAAGCAGTGCCTGGAAAACATGCCGTCCGGACCATACAAGGCGGATCATCCGCTGACCTGTCCGCCGCCCAAGGAGCGCACCCTGCAGGACATCGAAACCCTGATCACGCATTTCCTCGGCGTGTCGTGGGGGCCGGTGATTCCCGCCGGCGAATCCAGTCAGATGATCGAAGCGACCAAGGGCATCAACAGCTATTACCTCACCAGTGATGGCAGCACCATGAGCTATCGCACACGCATCCGCACACCGTCGTTTCCGCATTTACAGCAAATACCGTCCGTGATCCGGGGCAGCATGATTCCCGACCTGATCGCGTATATCGCCAGCATTGACTTCGTGATGGCCGATGTCGACAGATAACGTCATAAAGCTCGCCGACCTCGGCAAAACCCGGGTCATGCCGCTGTTCGTACTTTCGGACGCCGAGCGGCATGAGATCGAACACGAACTGACCCATTACCCAGATGGCCGCGCTGCGGGCATCGACGCGCTGAAAATCGTGCAGACGCACCGCGGCTGGGTGCCGGATGCCGCACTCGCCCAGATCGCGGCCGCGATCGGCATCACCGCCGCCGAACTGGAAGGCGTCGCGACCTTTTACAACCTGATTTTCCGCCAGCCGGTGGGCCGGCATGTGATCAAGGTTTGCGACAGCATTTCCTGCTTTCTCACCGGCTATGAAGATGTGAAGACCGCACTGGAGCAGAAGCTGGGTGTGCGCCACGGACAAACCACTGCCGACGGGCGCTATACCCTGCTGCCGATCTGTTGCCTGGGAGCTTGCGACCGCGGCCCGACGCTGATGATCGACGACGATCTGCATGTGAACGTGACGCCACAGAATCTGGCGCAGACGCTGGAGAGTTACAAGTGAGTGCCGCCGAAGCGAGGCCGCTGACGCGCAATATCCGGCCCGGGCAAGCGCCGCTGGATCTCAAGGGCTACGAGGCCGTGGGCGGTTATGTGTCCGTGCGCAAAGCCATCAAGGAGATGGCCCCGCAGGATGTTCAGACCCGCGTCAAGGACGCCAACCTGCGCGGCCGTGGTGGCGCCGGATTTCCAGCCGGCGTGAAATGGAGTCTGGTGCCGATGGGTGCCGATGCCGGCGCCAAGTACCTGGTGTGCAACGCCGATGAGATGGAGCCGGGGACTTTCAAGGATCGGATGTTGATGGAATACGATCCACATCAATTGGTCGAGGCCATGATCACGGTTGGCTACGCCATCCAGGCCTGTATCGGCTACATTTTCCTGCGCGGCGAATACGTGGTGGCGGCGCAACGCCTCAATGCCGCGCTGGCCGAGGCGCGCGCGGCCGGATACCTGGGGCGCAATATCCTCGGCAGCGGCTGGACCTATGACGTGCATGTGCACACCGGTGCTGGCCGCTACATCTGTGGTGAAGAAACCGCGCTGATCAATTCGCTCGAGGGCAAACGCGCCAATCCGCGAGCAAAGCCGCCGTTCCCGCAAATATCGGGACTCTGGGGCCGTCCCACAGTAGTCAACAATGTCGAAACCCTGTGCAATGTGCCGCACATCATCGTCAACGGTGCCGACTGGTTCAAGGGCCTGAGCCAGGGCAAATCCAAGGACGCTGGCACCAAGCTCTATGGCGTGTCCGGGCGGGTCAAGAATCCCGGCTGCTGGGAACTGCCGATGGGTACGACCGCGCGCGAGATTCTTGAAGTGCACGCCGGCGGCATGCAGGACGGCCTCAAGCTCAAGGCTTGGTTGCCGGGCGGTGCGTCCACCGATTTCCTGATCGAGGAGCACCTTGATCTGGCAATGGATTTCGACACGATTTCAAAGGCCGGCTCGCGCATGGGTACGGGCCTGCTCGCGGTAGTGGATCACAAGCAAAGCATGGTTTCGGTGGTGCGCAATCTCGAGGAATTTTTTGCGCGTGAATCCTGTGGCTGGTGCACACCCTGCCGCGACGGGTTGCCGTGGACCGTGCGCATTCTGCGCGCGCTGGAGCGAGGGGATGGCGAGTCGCATGACCTCAACACGCTGGCGCGCATGACCCGCCAGCTCGGACCCGGACGCACTTTCTGCGCGCATGCTCCGGGGGCGATGGAGCCCTTGCAGTCTGCCTTGAAATATTTCCGTGCCGAGTTTGAAAAAGGCGTGACACGGGACAATGCGAGCTTGCCGGGTGAAGCCTGTGCACTACCTGCTTCGCCGATTGAAGCGATGACACGGGCGCGACCGAAAATTCTGGAAATCAAGAGCTGAAGGGCATGGCCACCATCCACGTAGACGGCAAGCAGTACGAGGTTGACGGCAGCGATAATCTGCTGCACGCCTGTCTCTCGCTGGGACTCGACATCCCATATTTTTGCTGGCATCCGGCGCTGGGCAGTGTCGGTGCCTGTCGCCAATGCGCGATCAAGCAGTTGAAGGACGAGAACGATAAGCAGGGCAAGATCGTCATGTCTTGCATGACGCCCGCGGCCAACGGCACCTACATCTCCATCGCCGACGACGAGGCCAGACAGTTCCGTCAGTCGGTGGTCGAGTTCCTGATGACCAACCATCCGCACGACTGTCCGGTGTGCGAGGAGGGCGGGCACTGCCATCTGCAGGACATGACGGTGATGACCGGCCATCACAACCGCAGTTACCGTTTCGACAAGCGCACACATCAGAATCAGGATCTCGGCCCGTTCATCGGCCACGAGATGAACCGCTGTATTTCCTGTTATCGCTGTGTGCGCTATTACAAGGATTACGCGGGCGGCACCGATCTTGGCGTATTCGGCACTGCCAGCAATGTCTATTTCGGCCGCGCCGAGGACGGCACGCTGGAGAGCGAATTTTCCGGCAACCTCACCGAGGTCTGTCCGACCGGCGTATTCACTGACAAGACCCACTCAGAGCGCTACAACCGCAAGTGGGACATGCAGTTTGCGCCCAGCATCTGTACCGGCTGCGCGGTCGGCTGCAATGTTTCACCCGGGGAACGGTATGGCGAAATCCGCCGCATCGAGAATCGCTACAACGGCGAGGTCAACGGCTACTTCCTTTGCGATCGCGGCCGCTTCGGCTATGGATTCACCAATCGCAAAGATCGGCCGCGCCGCGCCTATCTCAAGCATGAAGGCCGCTTGATAGCCATTGAAAAGGGTGAGGCTCTGGCCCAGGGCGGCAGCATGATCCGGCGCGCCAAGAAGGTGCTCGGCATCGGCTCGCCGCGCGCATCACTGGAATCAAATTTCGCATTGCGTGAACTGGTTGGCGCGGAAAATTTCTATGGCGGCATGTCAATCCTGGATCATGCGCTGGTCGATCAGGTGGTCGCGGTACTGAAGAGTACGCCGGCTCGCGGTGCCAGCCTCGAAAGCATTGAGCAGGCCGATGCCGTGCTGGTGCTGGGCGAGGATGTGACCAGCACCGCGCCACGCGTCGCACTGGCATTGCGTCAGGCTGCGCGCGGCAAGGCCCAGGCGCTGGGGGCGAAGAAGAGCGTGCCGGAGTGGCAGGCGATCGCGCTGGCCGATCTGGTGCAGAAAGAGAAAAACCCATTGTTCATCGTCACGCCGGACGCGACCCGTCTGGATGACGTTGCCAGAAAAACCTGGCATGCCGCGCCGGAGGACATCGCGCGGCTCGGATTTGCGGTCGCCGGACTGCTGGACGCCAAGGCACCGCAGGTCGAAGGACTGCCGGCGCAAACGCAGGCGCTGGCCCGCGAGATTGCGGATACGCTGGCGGCGGCCCAGCGGCCGCTGATCGTCTCCGGTACCGGCGCCATGTCGGCGTCCGTGATCGAGGCCGCCGCCAACATCGCCGCTGCGCTCAGGAGCCGCGATGCCGCGGTCGAAATTTCGCTGGCAGTGCCGGAGGTCAACAGCATCGGCGTTTCGATGATGGATGCCGGAACGCTGGACGATGCCTTTGCCCGCGTCGAACGCGGTGAAGCCGATACCGTGGTAGTGCTGGAAAACGATCTATACAGGCGCGCATCGCGGGCGCAGGTCGACGCACTCTTGCGCGACGCCAAGGCGACGATTGTCGTCGATCACCAGATGACCGCGACTGCCGAGCGGGCGCAACTGTTGTTGCCAGCGGCCAGCGTGTTCGAGAGCGATGGTACCTTCATCAGCATGGAGGGACGCGCCCAGCGTCATTACCAGGTGTTCGAAGCGGCGTATTACAACAAGGATATTGCTACGCAGGAGGCTTGGCGCTGGTTGTCCGAACTGAAGGACGGTCGATGGCAAATTCTGGATGATGTGATCGCTGCTTCTGTTGCAGCGCTGCCGCAACTGGCGCGGATCGTGGATGCCGCACCCAATGCCAAGTTCCGAATTGACGGCATGAAGCTCGCACGCGAGCCGCACCGCTACAGTGGTCGCACCGCAATGCGCGCCGACATCAGCGTACACGAGCCGCGTCAGCCGCAGGATGTGGACACCGCGCTCAATTTTTCCATGGAGGGTTACAACGGTATCGGCAAGCCGGAGCGACCTTCAGCGCTGCTGTCTTACGCCTGGGCACCGGGCTGGAATTCGCCGCAGGCGTGGAACAAATTCCAGGCCGAGATCGGGGGGCATCTCCGCGGCGGCGATGCCGGCGTACAGGTGTTTGCTCCTGCCACGCAGGCGTTCAGCTATTTCACGACGGTGCCTGCCGCATTTACGGCACCAGCTCAGGGCTTCCGCGCATTGTCGCTGCACCATCATTTCGGCGAGGAGGAATTGTCTTCCCGCGCGGAGCCGGTCATGCAGCGTGCGCCGCAGGCGATGGCGGTCATCAGTGTCGCGGATGCGCAGCGCCTGAGTCTGAACGGCAAGGTTACGGTCACGGTTGAAGGCCAGACCCTGACGATGCCGCTGCGCACCAGCGCATCCCTGCAGCAGGGTCTGGTGGGACTGCCTTCCGGATTTGCGGGCGTACCGTTGCTGGGCACCGCCAGCATCGCGCAGCTGTCCAAAGGGGGCTGAAATGACAGCACTCTGGCAGCTGTTCCTGAGCATTTTCCCGGTATTCCTGCAGCCGTATATTGCGACAGCGATCTGCACCTTCCTGATCCTGTTGTGCCTGATCCTTTCTGCCGCCTGGATGATCTGGCTCGAACGCCGCCTGCTGGGGCTGTGGCAGGACCGCTATGGCCCCAATCGGGTGGGTCCGTTCGGACTCGGCATTGTCATTGCCGACATGCTCAAGATTTTCTTCAAGGAAGACTGGCTGCCGCCGTTCGTCGACAAGGCGACCTTTCTGATCGCGCCGGTGATCGCGATGAGCATGATGCTGCTGGCATTCTCGATTGTGCCAATCACGCCCAGTATCGGCGTCGCCAATCTCAATCTTGGCCTGCTGTTCTTTTTCGCCATCGCCGGACTTTCGATCTACGCGGTGGTACTGGCTGGCTGGTCGTCCAACAGCAAATATGCGCTGATCGGCGGTCTGCGTTCGTCCGCGCAGATGATTTGCTACGAGGTTTTCATGGGCATTTCGCTCATGGGCGTGGTGATGCTGTCGGGATCATTCAATCTTCGCGACATCGTCGTTGCTCAGCAGGATTGCTGGTTTGTGATTCCCCAATTTCTGGGGTTCTGCGTATTTGCGCTGGCCGGCATCGCGGTGACGCATCGCACTCCGTTCGATCTTCCGGAGGCGGAGTCCGAACTTGCTGCCGGTTATCACACCGAATATTCGAGCATGAAATTCGGCATGTTCTTCGTCGGCGAGTACGTCGGTATCGTTCTCGTATCGGCCTTGATCGTGACACTGTTCTTTGGTGGCTGGGGCGGTCCTTGGCTGCCGCCGCTGGTATGGTTTTGCCTCAAGACACTCTTCTTCATGGCCTTTTTCATTCTGCTGCGTGCGGCACTGCCGCGGCCACGCTATGACCAGATGATGGCGGCCGGCTGGAAAGTCTGCCTGCCACTGGCGCTGCTCAACATGCTGGTGACCGCTGCTATCGTGCTGTGGAAAGTCGGGCCGGCCGTGGGAGGGGCCTGAGTATGAATATCCTCAAAGGCATCTACACCCAACTCAGAAGCCTGTTCATGATTTTCATGCACAGCTTTCGCAAGCGCGACACGATCCTGTATCCCGAGGTGAAGCCCTATCTGCCGCCCCGCTATCGCGGACGTATCGTATTGACGCGAGACCCTGACGGCGAAGAGCGTTGCGTCGCCTGCAATCTCTGTGCGGTGGCCTGCCCGGTCGCGTGCATTTCTCTGCAAAAGGCTGAACAGCCTGATGGACGCTGGTATCCGGAATTTTTCCGGATCAATTTCTCGCGCTGCATTTTCTGCGGTCTCTGCGAGGAAGCCTGTCCGACCAACGCGATCCAGTTGACACCGGATTTCGAGATGTGCGAGTACAACCGCCAGAACCTGGTCTATGAAAAAGAAGATTTGCTGATCAGCGGTACCGGCAAATACCACGACTACAACTTCTACCGCGTCGCCGGACTGGCCATCGCCGGCAAGCCCAAGGGCGCGGCGCAGCATGAAGCGCAGCCGGTTGATGTGAAGAGTTTGTTGCCGTAGGGGAGCCACGAACCGACATGGAAATCTGTTTTTTCATTGCTGCATTCATTGCCGTCTATTCGACGGTGTCGGTGATCATCGGCACTAATCCGGTGCATGCGCTGTTGTACCTGGTGGTCTCGCTGCTGGCGGTCGCCATGATCTTTTTTACGCTCGGTGCGCCTTTCGCCGGCATCCTCGAAGTGATTGTCTACGCCGGCGCGATCATGGTGCTGTTCGTGTTCGTAATCATGATGCTCAATCTCGGTCAGGCCGATGTCGAACAGGAAAAAGCCTGGCTTGCGCCGCGGGTCTGGATCGGCCCGTCGATACTGTCCATCTTGCTGCTGATTGAGTTGTTGCGCGTACTGGCGCCTGCCGGGTTCCATGACGCCGGATTGCGCGTGGTCGGCGCGCGGGAAGTCGGCGCGGCCTTGTACGGACCTTATCTTCTCGCGGTCGAACTTGCCTCGATGCTGCTGCTGGCGGCACTGGTCGCTGCATATCATTTAGGCAAACATGAGTAAGGAAACCTTCACGCCATGACTGCCGCCGCAATCCCGATGGAATATGGTCTGCTGCTGGCGGCCGTGCTGTTCGCGCTGGGACTTGTCGGCGTGCTGGTGCGGCGCAATATCATTTTCGTGCTGATGTGCATCGAGATCATGATGAACAGCGCGGCACTGGCGTTCGTCGTCGCCGGCAGCCACTGGCAGCAGGCCGATGGCCAGATCATGTTCATGCTGATCATCACGCTGGCGGCGGCCGAAGCCAGCATCGGCCTGGCGCTGGTGCTGCAACTGCACCGGCGCTTCCGCACGCTGGATGTGGATGCCGCTTCCGAGATGAAAGGATGAAATCCATGCCCAGCTTTCACGCCAAACCTGCCGGGGCCCGTTAAGTCATGGCATTCAATCTTCTGCCCCTGGCCTTCATCTTTCCGCTGGCCGGATTCGTGATTTTGGCGTTCACCCGCGGCAGTCTGCATGAACGCACCGCGGCGCTCATCGGTGTCGGCACGGTCGGATTGTCCGCGCTGGTGACGCTGCTGGTCGGCGTGCAGTTCATCAACCACCCGCCGGCAGGCGGCGCCTACACACAAGTGCTGTGGACCTGGATGAGCGCCGGCAATTTCGCGCCGCAGTTCGCGCTGCGGCTGGATGAGTTGTCGCTGGTGATGATGTCGGTGATCACCGGCATCGGCTTTCTGATCCACCTGTTCGCATCCTGGTACATGCGCGACGACGACGGCTACGCGCGCTTCTTCTCGTACATGAACCTGTTCATTGCCAGCATGCTATTCCTGGTACTGGGCGACAACCTGCTGTTCCTGTATTTCGGCTGGGAAGGCGTCGGCCTGTCGTCCTACCTGCTGATTGGGTTCTGGTACAAGGACCCGGAAAATGGCCTGGCCGCGCGCAAGGCCTTCGTCGTCACCCGCGTCGGCGATACCTTCATGGCAATCGGCCTGTTCGTGCTGTTCCATCAACTGGGCACGCTCAACATCCAGGACCTGATGCAGCACGCGCAGACAATGTGGCCGCAGGGCGCGCCGATCCTGACCATCGCGACGCTGCTGCTGCTCGGTGGCGCGGTTGGCAAGTCGGCGCAGTTGCCATTACAGACCTGGTTGCCGGATGCGATGGCCGGCCCGACGCCGGTCAGTGCGTTGATCCACGCCGCAACCATGGTTACCGCCGGCGTTTACCTGATCGCACGTACCCATGTGCTGTTCGAGCTGTCGCCGTTCTCGCTGGCCTGTGTCGGCTGGATTGGCGCCGTCACCCTGACCCTCGCCGGATTCACCGCGCTGACCCAGACCGACATCAAGAAAATCCTCGCCTACTCGACCATGTCGCAGATCGGCTACATGTTCCTTGCGCTCGGTGCCGGCGCCTGGCAGCCGGCGATCTTCCATCTGATGACGCACGCTTTCTTCAAGGCGCTGCTGTTTCTTGCCGCCGGCTCCGTGATCCTTGCCGTGCATCACGAGCAGGACATCTTCAAGATGGGCGGGCTGCGCAAGCAAATTCCGCTGACATTCTGGTGCTTCCTGATCGGCAGCCTCGCGTTGGTCGCGTTTCCCGGCACTGCCGGATTCTTCAGCAAAGACGAAATCCTGTTTGAGGCCTACGCCAACGGCCACGTCGGGCTTTACTACGTCGGCCTGTTCGGAGCGTTTCTCACCGGCCTGTATACCTTCCGCCTGATTTTTATCGCATTCTTCGGCGAAGCGCAGGGGCAGGTGCATGCACCGCATGGTCTTGATCACAGCATCCCGCTGTTGCTGCTGGCCGGACTGTCGCTGATCGGCGGACTGATTCACCTGCCACTGGATCAGGTGCTGCCTGAAGCGCATGTCTCCATTGGCATGGAGAGCATGAAGCACAGCTTTGAATTCATCTCGGTAATGGTCTCGTTCGCCGGCATTGCCCTCGCCTGGTTCCTGTTTCACCGCAATCGCGCATTGGCGGCGGCGATCAAGCAATCCACCATCGGCAATCTGCTGTTCCGCTACTGGCGCGCGGCCTGGGGTTTCGACTGGCTCTACGACCTGCTGTTCGTGCG
Organism: Stenotrophobium sp.; assembly: GCA_050739895.1. GTDB lineage: Bacteria > Pseudomonadota > Gammaproteobacteria > Nevskiales > Nevskiaceae > Stenotrophobium. The sequence goes on along the minus strand of JBOICK010000089.1, from coordinate 14,586 downwards.
TCCTTACCTGTGGCTGGTGCAGATCAACCGTAATGACGGTATCGATGTGCTGGTCAGCCGGATTCCCGGCCTGTTCCGCCGCATGAATGGATTCCTCGTCTCGACACAGAGCGGGCAGTTGCGCTGGTATGCCGGGGCCATGGGCGTCGGCGCTATTCTGGTCATCGCCGTGGTGGTCTTTCTATGATTCTGGTCTGGCTGATTCTGCTCCCCTTCATCGGTGGCCTGCTGTGCTGGCTCGGCGAGCGCGTCATGGGACAGAAATTCCCGCGCTGGGTGGCGCTATTTACCATGCTGCTGTCGCTGGGTCTGTCGATCCTGCTGTGGGTGCAGGGTGACTATTCGCTGGCGCAGATCGGCACCGCGCATACGCACTGGGTGATCGAATACCAGGTGCCGTGGATACCGCGCTTTGGCATCTCGTTCCATCTCGGTCTCGATGGCCTGTCGCTGCTGCTGGTGGTGCTGACCAACCTGCTTGGCGTAATGGCGGTCGGCTGCTCATGGAAGGAAATTTCCGACAAGGTCGGGTTCTTCCATCTCAACCTGCTATGGAACCTCGGCGGCGTGGTCGGCGTGTTCCTCGCGCTGGACCTGTTCCTGTTCTTCTTCCTGTGGGAAATGATGCTGGTGCCGATGTACTTCCTCATTGCGCTGTGGGGACACGACTCGCCCGGCGGCCGGGGACGCATCTACACCGCAATGAAGTTCTTCATCTTCACCCAGGCCAGTGGACTGGTGATGTTGGTCGCGATTCTTGGCCTTGTGTTTGCCAACTACGCGAGCAGTGGCGTCATCACGTTCGACTATAACGACCTGCTCAAGGCGCATCTGTCGCCACAGATGGCGTATCTGCTGATGCTGGGCTTCTTCGTCGCCTTCGCGGTGAAGATGCCGGTGCTTGGCGTGCACTCGTGGCTGCCGGATGCGCACTCGCAGGCACCGACTGCAGGTTCGGTGGATCTTGCTGGCATCCTGCTCAAGACCGCGGCCTATGGCATGTTGCGATTCGGCCTGCCGCTGTTTCCGGCGGCGTCCGCCAGCTTCGCGCCGGTGGCGATGTGGCTGGGCGTGGCCAGCATCATCTACGCCGCGGTGATGGCGTTTGCGCAGACCGACATCAAGCGGCTGGTCGCCTACACCTCGATTTCGCACATGGGCTTCGTGCTGATCGGCATCTATGCGGGCACGCAGATCGCGCTGCAGGGCGTGATCGTGCAGATGATCGCGCATGGCGTTTCCGCCGGTGCGCTATTCATCCTCTGCGGCGAAATCTACGAGCGCCTGCACACCCGCGACATGCGCAAGATGGGCGGGCTGTGGTCGAGCTTCCCCTATCTGCCGCCGATCATGCTGTACTTCTGCGTCGCCTCGCTGGGTCTGCCGGGCCTGGGCAATTTTGTCGGCGAGTTCCTGATCCTGATGGGCAGCTTTGAGGTCAATACGCCGGTGACGGTGGTGGCCTGCATCGGCCTGATACTGTCAGTGGTCTACGCACTGATCCTGGTGCAGCGTGCGTTCCACGGCGCGCCAAAGGAAACCACCGGGCAGTTGTCCGACCTGTCGAAGCGCGAACTGGCGCTGATGCTGTCGCTGATGGCGATCCTGGCGTGGGTCGGCCTGTTCCCGCAGACCATCCTCAACACCTCGCGCGCGTCGATGCAGAACGTGGAGCAGATTTACCAGTCCGCACAACACCACAGCGGGGCGGGCACACCATGATTCTGTCACTAGACCAGTGGATCGCCCTGCTGCCGATCCTGCTCACCGGCGCCACCTCGATTGCAGTGATGGCGGCGATCGCGATCCGGCGCAATCACTGGTGGAACGCCACCATCAGTGTCGTCGGTCTCAACCTCGCGCTGTTTTCGACCTTCTTCGCCGCCCACTGGGGCGCGCAAGTGGTGACGCCCTTGCTGGTGGTGGATTCGTTTGCCGCGTTCTATATGGCGATGATCCTGGTCATCACGCTGGCGACTGCGACTCTGCTGCATGCCTACATGGAAGGCTACGCCGGCAACAAGGAAGAGATTTATCTGTTGCTGACGCTGTCTGCATTGGGTGCAGTGGTGCTGGCTTGCAGCACGCATCTGGCCTCGATGTTCATCGGCATCGAACTGCTGTCGGTGCCGCTCTACGGCATGATCGCGTATCCGGTGAAGCTCAGGAATGCGCTGGAGGGCGGCATCAAGTACCTGGTGCTGTCGGCAGTGGCGTCGGCGTTCCTGCTGTTCGGCATGGCACTGATTTATTCGCAGACCGGCAGCCTCGCATTCAGCGGCATCGCCGCATGGAATCACTCCGCGGCAACGGTTACCGGCAACGGCAGCGAACTCGTGCTGATCGGCGCGGCGATGATGCTCGCAGCGCTGGGTTTCAAATTGTCGGCGGTGCCGTTTCACCTGTGGACGCCGGATGTTTACGACGGTGCGCCCGCGCCGGTGACCGGCTTCCTGTCGACGGCTTCCAAGACGGCAGTGTTCGCGGTGCTGCTGCGCTTTTTCATCGAAGCTGGCTTCTTCCGCTACGCCAATCTGCTCGACGTGCTGAGCGCGATCGCGGTGGCCTCGATCCTGGTCGGCAACGTGCTTGCGCTGTTCCAGAACAACGTCAAGCGCATGCTGGCGTATTCGTCCATTGCCCATATGGGCTATGTGCTGGTGGCTCTGGTTGCGGTCGGCCCGCTGGGTACCGAAGCCGTCGGCGCCTACCTGCTGACTTATATCGTCGCCACGCTCAGTGCGTTCGGCGTGGTGACGCTGATGTCGAGTCCGTTTGGCGAGCGCGACGCCTCCCAGATCTACGACTACCGCGGCCTGTTCTGGCGCAGGCCCTACCTGACCTCGATCATGACGGTGTCGATGCTGTCGCTGGCCGGCATCCCGCTCACCGCGGGGTTCATCGGCAAGTTCTACGTCGTTGCCGCCGGCGTCGACGCGCGCCTGTGGCTGCTGATGGCGGTGGTTGTGCTCGGTAGCTCCATCGGACTGTATTACTACCTGCGCCTGATGATCACGCTGTTCCTGCTGGATCCAGAAAAGCGCCGCTTCTCCGCGCCGCTGGACTGGGCGCAGCAGGCCGGCGGCTACATGGTGGTCGGGCTGATGTTGCTGATGTTGCTGCTGGGCATATATCCGCAGCCGTTCCTCGGCCTGATCCACGCGGCCGGGCTGATGGCGGGCTGACAGACCTGCATAGGGGCTCACCCGCTGTCCTGGTTCGATGCGAGAATGTTGTTTTAATTAATATACTATATTTATATTAAGTATATAAAATAAAAACAAATGACGTTGGAAAATCGGAACAGCGGGTGATGCCGAAGCGAGAAAAATACCCTCACGGTTCCAGCCCGCCGCTGCGACAATAGCCGCATCGACCCCCCTGTCTCCGGACCTGAATTGCGCCCCTCGCGTTTACCCGAAGCCGCAGAAACCGCTGCCGCGCCACTCGACTGGCGCATGGTCCGCACGCTATGGCCTTACCTGCGCGAATTCCCCGCACGCGTCGTGCTGGCGATGTCTTGCCTGATCGGCGCCAAGCTCGCCGGCGTGACCCTGCCGATGCTGATGAAGCACCTGGTCGATGCGCTCAGCGGCAAGCACGGTCTGGTGGTGGTGCCGATGGGCCTGCTGCTGGCCTACGGCGGGCTGCGCTTCATCAACGTCATCTTCGGCGAACTGCGCGACGTGATTTTCGGCCGTGTTGCCGAGCGCGCGCAGCGACGCGCCGCATTGCGCGTATTCGAGCACTTGCACAGTCTGGATCTGGAATTCCATCTGTCGCGGCGCACCGGCGGCTTGTCGCGCGACATCGAGCGCGGCGTTTCCGGCATCAATTTCCTGCTGCGCTTCATGCTGTTCAACATCCTGCCGACGCTGCTCGAAATCGCCATGGTCGCCGGCATCCTGCTGTTCAACTACGGCGTCAGCTTCGCCCTGATCACGCTGGTGTCGGTGCTGCTTTACATTGTCTTCTCGGTGGCGGTGACCGAGTGGCGCACGAAATACGTGCGCGCCGCCAACACCCTGGATTCGCGGGCCAATACCCGCGCCATCGACAGCCTGCTCAACTACGAGACGGTGAAATATTTTGGCAACGAACGTCACGAGGCCGGGCATTACGACCGCACGCTGGCGCAGTGGGAGCGGGCACTGATGCAGAACCGCCTTTCGCTGTCGACGCTCAATGCCGGACAGTCGCTGATCGTCGCCGGCAGTGTCACCTGGATGATGATTCTCGCCGCGCAAAAGGTCACGGCAGGGCAGATGACACTGGGTGATTTCGTCGCGGTCAACGCCTACATGGTGCAGTTGTTCGTGCCACTGAATTTCCTCGGCTTCGTCTATCGCGAGATTCGCCGCGCACTCGCCGACATGGCGCGCATGTTCGGCCTGCTCGACCAAAAGCCGCGGATTACCGACCAAGCCAGTGCACACGCATTGAAAGCCAGCAGTGCAGGCGTCAGTTTCGACAGCGTGAGTTTCGGTTACGGTCCGCAACGCCGGATTCTGCAGGACGTCAGCTTTGATATTCCGGACGGGCACAAGGTCGCGGTGGTCGGGCCCAGCGGTGCCGGAAAATCCACCCTGGCGCGCTTATTGTTCCGGTTTTACGACGTCGATGGTGGCTGCATCCGCGTCAACGGCATCGACATCCGCGAACTGGGCCAGGACAGCCTGCGTGCGCACATCGGTGTGGTGCCGCAGGACACCGTGTTGTTCAACGATAGCCTGTACTACAACATCCAGTATGGCCGCCCCGACGCACGCCGCGACGAAGTCGAGCACGCCGCCCGGCTGGCACATCTGGATGCATTCATCGCGCGCCTGCCGGAAGGCTACGAAACCGCAGTCGGCGAACGCGGCCTCAAGCTTTCCGGCGGCGAGAAGCAGCGCGTCGCCATCGCCCGCTCCCTGCTAAAAAATCCCGCGATCATGATTTTCGACGAAGCCACGTCCTCGCTGGACTCCGGTTCCGAGCAGGCCATCCTGTCCGCAATCCGTGAAGTCGCTGCGCACCGCACGACGCTGGTCATCGCCCACAGGCTGTCGACGATCACCGATGCCGACGAGATCATCCTGCTCGATCATGGCCGTATCGCCGAGCGCGGCAGCCATGCCCAGCTGCTGGCCGCCAACGGCGCCTATGCGCGGCTCTGGCGCCTGCAGCAGCGCGAAAAGTCTGGCCCGGCAGGCTGAAGGCGGGCCTTTCCGCCGATGGCGATTTCGACTAACTTGGCAGGTACGACAATACGCTCCGGAGCAATCCGGAATCGGGAGATCGACGTGAATCTAGGGTTGCTGAAGCCGCAAAACCTCAAAGAGGGAGTGCTCAGGCGATTGGTAACCCCGGAGATCGAAGAGACGGTGGCGCGTATCCCCAAGCCGGTCGGCAGCTTCGGCTATGACCCCTGGGGCTACAACGAGAACATGGTCAAGGTCGGAATGGGCCTCGCCAAGCTGTTGTACGAAAAATATTTCCGCGTTACCGCGCATGGTCTGGAGAACATTCCCGCTAATGGCCGCGTGCTGATCGTGCCGAATCACAGCGGCCAGTTGCCGCTGGACGGCATCCTCACCGGCTACGCGCTGGCGACCAATCCGCACGGGCCGCGCGCGGCGCGCGCGATGATCGAGCGCTTCTTCCCGACGGTGCCGTGGCTCGGCAATATCCTCAACGGCTTCGGCGCGGTGATCGGCGATCCGATCAACTGCGTCAGGATGTTGCAGAACGACGAGGCCATCATCGTGTTCCCCGAAGGCGTACGCGGTTCCGGCAAGCTCTACAAGCAGCGCTACCAGTTGCAGCGCTTCGGCAACGGCTTCATGCACCTGGCGATGACGCAGAAGACACCGGTGATTCCCTGCGGCATCGTCGGCTGCGAGGAGACGATGCCCTCGATCTATAACATCGCGCCGCTGGCGAAGTTGCTGGGAATTCCCTACGCGCCGGTGGCACTGCCGCTGCCGCTGCCGGCGCGGGTCTACATCAACTTCGGCAAGCCAATGGTTTTCAAGGGCAGCTTCGACGGCGAAGAGGCCGTGGCCGGACGCGTCGAACAGGTCAAGGGCGAGATTCGAAAATTGATCGACGCCGGGTTGCACGAACGCACAAAAATCTACTGACAGCATCGCGAGGAATACGGCAATGGCGGAAAAAAAGACCGTGCTGGTGACCGGTGCGGCAGGTTCGCTGGCGAAGCGCGTGATTGCGCGGCTGCACGGAAAATACAAGGTGATTGCGGTGGATTTCCGCCGCAAGGTCGAGACCGACGCCGGCATCCCCAGCTATAAGGTGGAGATTCACAAACGCGGCTTCGAGGATATTTTTCGCACGTACAAGATTGACGCGGTGATTCACATCGGCCGCATCTTCGCGCACGAATCGAATCGCCAGAATCGCTACAACGCCAACGTGCTGGGCACCAAGAAGCTGCTGGAACTGTGCCGCAAGTATTACGTGCGGCAGGTGATGGTCCATTCGACTTATTTCGTCTACGGCGCCAGCGCCTACAATCCGGCGCTGCTCGATGAGGAGGCGCCGCTCAAGGCCAGCGAGGTGACGCAGGATCTGGTCGATACGGTGGAGCTGGAATCGCTGGCGACCATCTACCTGTGGAAGCACCCGGAATTGCACATCACCATCCTGCGGCCGTGCAACGTGCTCGGGCCGGGCGTGCGCAACAGCATGTCGCTGCTGCTGTCGCGATCGCTGGCACCGGTGCTGATGGGCTTCTCGCCGCTGATGCAGTTCCTGCACGTCGACGACATGGCCGACGCGATGGTCGTTGCCTTCGAGCAAAACAAGCCGGGCATCTACAACGTCGCGCCCGACGACTGGGTGGCGTACCAGGAAGCGGTGACGCAGTGTGGTTGCAGGAAACTGCCGGTGCTGTCGATTCCGCCGGTGGTTCCCAAGCTGGTCAGCAGCCTGCTGAACTGGAACGCGTTCTTTCCGCCTTACCTGATCAACTACTTCAAGTATCCGGTGATTCTTGACGGCACGCTGTTCAGCGAAACCTTTGGCTGGAAACCGCGGCGCAGCCTCAACGACATTTTCAGTTATTACCGCAAGAACAAGCTGCTGGCTTCCTGAGTTGGCATTTCTACACACAAATAAAAAGGACATAAAGCATGAGCAAAGAACAACGCAAAGTTTCCACGACTGCCGAACTACTGGCGGCCGCGGCCGATGCAAGCGTTCGCCAGATCACGGTGGCGGCGAATCTGACCAGCGTGCCGACGCTGCGCCTGTCGCCCGGACAGACATTGACCGGAGGCGGTGATCAGGTCAGCGTCAGTTTTGCGGCAGGCAAAGATGGCCTTCAACTCTCCACCAATAATCAGGTCGAGAACTTGCAACTGGTGACTGATCTCGGCAAGCGCGCCATCTTCAATGACACCAGCGTTGCGCATCTCGGCCGCCTCGTGCTGGACAAGCTGAGCATCACCGGCGTGGTGCAGTTGCTGGCGAATGACAAGGTGCGTGGTGGTCATGTCGAGGCGCACGACGTTGACATCGTGACTGCGGATGCGCGCGGTTATGCCGAGCGGCCCAAGGGCTATGGCGTGGAAGTGATACAGGGCGCCTTCACGCTGTGGAACCAGCATGCCGACAAGGCCATCACCATTACGGCGGATCTGACCGGCTTGTCGGTGGGCCGTGACGGCGCGCCGGTGCGCGGTAGCGGCATCTTCGTCAGTGGCGGCGGCGATGTCGGTGGCCGCCTGGTTGCACGCCGCCTGGAAACGGGCGCGGTCTATAGCGACGGCGGCATCCCGCCGGGCACGGCCAATCAGATCACCGGCGGCGTGTTTACCGTCTATGGCGCGTTCGTCGACAGCGTGCGCAATCTCGGCCCGGTCACGACCTACGGCCAGAACGACATGGTGCTGGACAACTGGGGCACCATCGATCATTGGATCGCCGAGGACAAGATCACCTCGCACGGCCCGAGCGGCATCGGCTTCGTCAATTTCGGCACGGTCAACATTTTGCAAGTCAACGCGCCGATCGAAACTTTTGGTCAGGGCTCACGCGGCTTCAACGTCTATACCGGTACGGTGCAGACGGCGGAGTTCGAGCGCGTGGTGACGCACGCCGATGGTGCGGTCGGCGTGCAAATCAGCCGCCCGATCGGCCGGCTCGTGGTGCGTCGCGGTATTGAAACTTACGGCGGCACCGGCGACTCGCTGGTCAAGGGCGTGGTGATCAAGCTTTCGGCTATCGCATTCAGTGTCAAGCCGGGCGGCTCGGCACGTGAGGTTGAAATCAATGGCGGACTTATCACCCATGGCGAGGGCGTCAATCCGATGGAGCTGCACGGCAGCATCGAATCGCTGCAGATTGCAGGAGGCTTGGTTGCGGCGGGCGGCGGCTTCGACAAAATTTGAACAGGCCCATCCAGGAGCGCTGCCGTGGAACGTAAGGTCACACAAGTTTTGCCTGCGAACGACGTCATCGATGATGGCGACATGCATCTGCGACGTGCGCTACCGCATCATCAGCGCACGTCACTCGGCCCTTTTGTTTTCATCGACCATTACCGCCACCACAGTCAGCGTGGTATCGGCGATAAGCCGCACCCGCACGCCGGCATTGAGGTCGTTAGTTATTTGCTCGAAGGTGGTGTCGAGCATCGCGACAGCATGGGTTCGCGTGATCGCCTCGGGCCGGGCGATGCCCAGTTCATTCGCGCCGGGCGCGGCATGCTTCACGCCGAACAGCCAACGGGTGGGCGTCACGGCTTGCAACTTTGGATCAGCCTGCCGCCGGAACTTAAACTGGTCGAGCCCAGCTATACCTCGCTGCGCGCGGCGGAGATTCCCGATATTGCAGGCACCGGTTCGCGCCTGCATGTCATTGCTGGTCATGTGAATGGCGTGCAGGGGCCGATGGCGCTCAGCGGCGGTGCGGTTTTCGCCCAGTTGCATCTGGATGCGCACGCGAATACGACGCTGGAAGTAGAGGCCGCACCGGAATTGGGAATCTATGTGTTGCAGGGGCGGGTCGAAATCGGCGGCACAACACTGACGCCCGGTGCGTTAGGACTGCTGGGTAGCGGCTCTCGTGTGCGTATCTCTGCACATGGCGATGAGACGGTCGAACTCGCACTGCTCGGCGGACTGCCGGTGCAGGGCGCGGTGCTGTTCTCCGGTCCCTTCGTCATGGATACGCACGAGCGGCTGGAGCAGGCCAAGCGGGATTTCGCTGCCGGCCGCATGGGGCGACTTGAGGGTGTGCCGTTTTAGAGTCTGCGCATGTGTGGGCGCAGTCGCGAAGATTTTGCATATCGGCGTCTTAGCGAGATTCAATTTCTGCTGGTGCGGACTATCCGCTAAGCTGTCGGCTCGATACAAAAGCATCAGGAGAATGTCATGCAAAAAGACAAGGCCCCGAAAATCGATATCGGCATGAGCAAGGAGCAGCGCAAGGCCATTGCCGCCGGACTGTCGCATCTGCTGGCCGATGAATACACGCTGTACCTCAAGACCCACAACTTTCACTGGAACGTGACCGGTCCGATGTTCAGCACCTTGCACCTGATGTTCGAGACGCATTACAACGAGTCGGCGCTGGCGGTGGACCTGGTAGCCGAGCGTATCCGTGCATTGGGATTTCCCGCGCCGGGCACCTACAAGCAGTACGCTGCGCTGTCGTCCATCGGCGAAACCGACGGCGTGCCGGAGGCGCTGGAAATGGTGCGCCTTCTGACCAAGGCACACGAGGCCTGCGCCAAGACCGCGCGCGGCGTGTTCCCGCTGGCCGATGCCGCGAATGACGAGCCGACCGCCGACCTGCTCACGCAACGCATGCAGGCGCATGAAAAGACTGCGTGGATGTTGCGCAGCCTGCTCGAGTGAGCGAGTCTCCAAGAACGCCGCTATTGGCGGTGCGCCGCCTGCAGGTGCAATACCGCGTCGCCGGCCGTTGGCCGTGGAGCCGCTCAGGAACGCTGCGAGCGGTGGAGGAATTGAACTTCAACCTGCACGCGGGCGAAACCCTGGGCATCGTCGGCGAGTCCGGCTGCGGCAAGTCGACGCTGGCGCGTGCGCTGATCGGCCTGCAGGCGGTGCACTCCGGCTCAATCCAGTACGGCGGCCGCGACATCACGCATCTCGACAAGGCAGCGTGGCGTCCGTTGCGGCGTGAAATCCAGATGGTGTTCCAGGACCCGCTGGCGAGCCTTGATCCGCGCATGAGTATCGGCCGCATCATTGCCGAGCCGCTGGAATCACTGTGTCCGGAGCTGAACCGCGACGCGCGCAACGCGCGCGTGATCGAAACCATGCACAGCGTTGGTCTATCCGCGGAATTGATCAACCGCTATCCGCACGAATTCTCCGGCGGCCAGTGCCAGCGTGTCGGCATCGCGCGCGCGCTGGTGCTGCGGCCGAAGATCATGATCTGTGACGAGCCGGTGTCGGCGCTGGATGTCTCGGTGCAGGCGCAGATCGTCAATCTGCTCGCCGAGCTGCGGCGCAAATACGGACTGGCGATGATTTTCATCGCGCATGATCTCGCCGTGGTGCGGCACCTGAGCCAGCGCGTGCTGGTGATGTATCTCGGCCGCATGATGGAGCAGGCCGACTGCGAGACACTGTTCCGCGAGCCGGCGCATCCCTACACCAAGGCACTGCTGTCGGCGATCCCGCGTGATTTCGCCGAACAGGGACCGCTGCGCCGGCGGCAGATCCTCGAAGGCGAAATCCCCGGTCCCGCCAATCCGCCGCCGGGCTGCGTCTTCGCGACGCGCTGCCCGATGGCCGACGAACACTGCAGCCGCCAGGTGCCCCACGTACATACGCTCGGCAACGGCAGCGCCGCAGCCTGTCACTACGTCAGACAGGCGGCTTGAGATTGACCGGCATCGAGGCTTGAGCGGATAGGATTTCTGCGTGCAACTCAGGCCAGCGGATTCACGCCGATCAGCCACAGATGCAGCCAGAACGCGAATGCGGCCCAAGGCACGATGCCGATCAGCAGCGTCAGCGCATCGCCGCGCAGCGTGCCTGCGGGATAAGTCGTGCCCATGCGCCGGTCGCGGCGGCGTGAAGCGGCGAAGCCGAAGATCGCCCAGGCCAGAAACGCGCCGAACAGCACCGCGTCGTGCAGCATGCCGGTCGCCAGCAGATGGCCGAAGGCCCATACCTTCACCGCCAGTAACTGCGGATGGTGCAGCTTCGCCTTGAAGTGGTTGTGCGGTACTCGCGCCGCGACAAACAGCACGAACGCGATCAGCGTGAACAGCGCATTGAGATGCCGCAGCCACTGCGGCGGCGCATACAGTAGCTCCGGTTGCAGGCGCGCCTGGCCGAAGCCCCAGATGATCAGCACGAAGCCGGCGAGCGAGACCAGCGAGTACAAACCCTTCCAGCCGTTCACGCCGAGTTTCGAAATCATGCGTGTGCGCCAATCGTCGGCGAGGTAGCGCACCGAGTGCACGCCCAGGAACAGCAGCAGTCCGAGTATCAGCCAGGTCATCGTGTCTTCTCCAATGAGACCGCGCGGGCAGCCGATTCGAGGCATTGCGCGTCGCCATTATTGTGCGCTTGCGGGTACGGGCGGGCCATCGCGCATTTCAAAAAATTTCGGTAGAGTTTGAATCGAGCATCGCTCAGGGGTCGCGGCTCTGGCTATGGTTCAAGGCTGGCCGCATTGTCTAGGCGGCCGTGGCCGTCTGTTCTAGAGGAAGATTTTCGATATGGCTAATCGCGAGACAGGCACCGTGAAGTGGTTCGACAACGCCAAGGGCTATGGATTCATCCAGCGCGCCGCGGGCGATGATGTGTTCGTCCACTTTCGCGCCATCACCGGGGAGGGATATCGCACGCTGCAGGAGGGCCAGCAGGTGCAGTTCAATGTGGTGCAGGGGCAGAAAGGATTGCAGGCCGAGGACGTCGCTGTCGTCTGAAGTGACTGCAGGGGAAACCAAGAACGCCGGTGGAGAAATCCATCGGCGTTTTTAGTTTTACCGGTTGATATATCCGCTGCCCGCTATCAATCCGGGCGCGAAGATATTGTTTTAATATGTTGTTTATTTATAAATATATATTATAAAATATAACTAAAATATATCACCGTGAAACTCGAGCGGGTGGGCCTGAAACAGGTATCACGCGCTTTGGATTACGGCTCCAGCCGCTCGATGCGCCAGCCATTGGCCTGTCGTTGATACTGCAAGCGATCATGCAGGCGCCCACGGCGACCCTGCCAGAATTCCATCAATGCAGGGCGTACCACGTAGCCGCCCCAGAAGTCCGGCAGCGGAACCGGTTGTCCCTCGAATTTTTTTTCGTTCTCATCCTGTCGCCGGTCCAGTTCTTCACGCGTGGCGACGGGCCGGCTCTGGCGCGAGGTCAGCGCGCCCAGCTGCGAGCCGCGCGGACGCGAATGGAAATATTCCTCGGCCTTGGAGCGCGGCAGCTTTTCCGCACGGCCCTCGATGCGCGCCGAGCGTTCCAGCTTGTCCCACCAGAACACCAGCGCGATGTCGGGATGCGCGGCAATGTCCTGGCCCTTGTGACTTTCGTGATTGGTGTAGAACGTCAGCCCGTCCTCGTAAAAGCCCTTGAACAGGACGATGCGCGCGGATGGCCTGCCGTCGGCGCCGACCGTGGCCAGCGTCATCGCCGTCGGTTCCTGCATGTCCGCGGCCAACGCGTCGTCGAGCCAGCGTTGCAGTTGCGCCTGCGGCGTCGGCAGCAGGTCGGACTCGTTGAGCGGCGGATTGCGCGTGAACTGGGCCATGTGCGTGAGGGTCTGGCAGAATCGGTGTCCCGTATTCTGCCGGAAACAACTCATGTCCACCTTCAGGGCGCTGCGCATCCATCAAGTCGAAAAATCCACGCAGGCGCGGATCGAGGAATTGTCGTTCAAGGATCTGGGCGCGGGCGATGTTGTGATTCGCGTCGCCTGGTCCGGCATCAACTACAAGGACGCGCTGGCGGTGACCGGCAAGAGCCGCATCATGAAAGGCTTTCCCAAGATCGCCGGCATCGACCTCGCCGGTGTGGTCGAGAGCAGCCGCGATGCGCGCTACAAGCCCGGCGACAAGGTGCTGGTCACCGGCTGCAACATCGGCGAAGTGCTCGACGGCGGATTCACCGAAGTCGCCTGCCTGCCCGCCGATGTGCTGGTGCCGCTGCCCGAAGGTCTGAGCCTGCGCGAAGCAATGGCCATCGGCACCGCCGGCTTCACCGCGGCACTGGCGCTGCGCCGCATGCTGGAAAATCACCAGGCGCCGGAGATGGGTCCGATTGCCGTCACCGGCCCCACCGGCGGCGTCGGATCCATCGCCATCGACCTGTTCAAGCGCGCCGGCTTCGCTGTGCATGCGATCACCGGCAAGGCAGGCGCCGCCGATGCATATCTGAAAATGCTCGGTGCTGCCGAAGTGGTTTCACGGCAGTCGCTGGACATGGGCAAGAAGCCGCTGGAGTCGGCGCTCTGGGGCGGCGCGGTCGATAACCTCGGCGGCGAGACGCTGACCTGGCTCACACGCACCACCAGGCCCTGGGGCAACATCGCCAGCATCGGCCTGGCGCAGTCACACGAACTCAACACCACGGTGATGCCGTTCATCCTGCGCGGCGTGTCGCTGCTCGGCATTCATTCGGTCGAATGCCCGCGCGCCTGGCGCGAGGACATCTGGCAAAAACTCGCCGCCGACTGGAAGCCGCGCCACCTCGACCGCATCATCTCGCAGGTCATCACGCTGGATGAATTACCGGCTGCCTGCGACGCCGTCATCGCCGGCAAGGTGCAGGGCAGGACGCTGGTGAGGATGAGCGGGACAGAGTAAGTCGGCCTAACGAACGAGTTTGTAGGGTGCAATAGCGCAGCGTCCCACGGAGAATCCCGCGGGCACGGCTTTCAGCCTATGCGCCCGTATGGGAAACGACCTGGGCCGCGGCCAGTACCCAGAGCACGACAAGTACGCCATTGCTCAGGGCAAACGCCCCGAGACGATGGATGACGTGGTTGTACGTGAGGTGAATGGCGCTGTGCACCACACGCAAACCCACGTAGGCCCATGCGATAGACACCATGAGCAGCGTAGCTCCACCGGTGACATAGATCAGCAAGCAACCCACATAGAACAGCACCGGTAGTTCGAGCAGGTTCATGTAGTTCCGGTTCGGGATGCGGACGTACGGTGGAACCGAAGCGGACTCCCCGTATTTGAAATCGTCAGGCACGATTTCGCGTCGGCGCACGGCCCGAATTCTGGCAATGGGCATCAGGAGCAGAACCAAGCCGGTCCACAGCGCGAGGGCGAACACGGGGTAAAGGATTGCGGGATTGATCATGTGCGAGGACTAACTCAAATTTAGATGAACCTCAGATTATTCGAGGCATTCGTCCAATAAAATCAAGGGATGTTTTGCTTTCATTAAAGGGCCGTGCTGGAATATTCCTGATAAAGCGCAGAATCGCCCGGCGCCGGAATGTAGCGCTCCTGCCGTGCGTTCATGCGCTGCCTTACTGCGTCAGGTGCAGCGTGCTCAGCGCCTGCGCCTGCACATCTGCATCGTGGAACGGCAGACGCAGCCACTGCTTGGCCGAGTAGGCGTGGGTGTAGTC
>JBOICK010000088.1:0-24295 GCA_050739895.1 Stenotrophobium sp. | reverse complement strand
GGCTTGGCGCGCGCCGGCATGGACCGCATCACCGGCGATCACATGGGCATGCTCGCCACGGTTATCAATGCGCTGGCGATACAGGATGCGGTCGAGCGCCTGGGCATGCAGGCACGGGTGCAGTCGGCGCTGCGCATCAACGAGGTCTGCGAGGACTATATCCGCCGCAAGGCCGTGCGCCATCTGGAGAAGGGACGTGTGGTGATTTTTGGCGCGGGTACCGGCAACCCGTTCTTCACCACCGATTCGGCGGCGGCTCTGCGCGCGGTCGAGGTCAATGCCGATCTGTTGCTGAAGGCGACCAAGGTCGACGGCATCTATTCCGCCGATCCGAAGAAGGATCCCGCGGCGACCAAGTACGCAGAGCTGACCTATCAGGAAGCGCTGGACAAGCGTCTTGGCGTGATGGATCAGACCGCGATGGTGCTGTGTCGCGAACAGAAAATGAAACTCTGCGTGTATGACATGGATCGCCCGGGTGCGCTGATGAAAATCATCATGGGCGACACCAGCATCGGTACACGCATCAACGCCTAGGAGAAAACGATGATTCCCAAAATCAAGACCGACGCGACCGCCCGCATGCAGAAGTGCGTGGAGACGCTGAAGACGCAGTTGATGAAGCTGCGCACCGGCCGCGCCAATGCCTCGCTGCTGGATCATGTGCGAGTGGATTACTACGGATCGGAAGTGCCGATCTCGCAAGCCGCGGTAGTGACGGTCGAGGATGCGCGCACGATTTCGATCACGCCCTATGACAAGACCCTGCTCGCTGTTCTGGAAAAGGCGATCCTGACGTCCGACCTCGGCCTGACGCCGAACACGGC
Organism: Stenotrophobium sp.; assembly: GCA_050739895.1. Classification (GTDB taxonomy): domain Bacteria; phylum Pseudomonadota; class Gammaproteobacteria; order Nevskiales; family Nevskiaceae; genus Stenotrophobium. The sequence continues at coordinate 23,468 of JBOICK010000088.1, read as the reverse complement.
TGGCCAGACCATCCGCATCAACATGCCGCCGCTGACCGAGGAGCGCCGGCGCGATCTGACCAAGGTAGTCAAAACCGAAGCCGAGACCGCCAAGGTCGCGATCCGCAACGTGCGCCGCGATGCCAACCAGGCGATCAAGGAACTGGGCAAGGCCAAGACCGTCAGCTCCGACGAGGAGAAGCGGGCCGAGAGCGAAATCCAGAAGCTCACCGACCAGTTTGTTGCCAAAGTCGATGAGGCTGCGGCGGCCAAGGAAAAAGAATTGATGGTGATGTGATCGGGCGACAGCCTGTCCTGAACCTTTCGCGAAAATGACCCGGAACACACCCAAGCTGCCCAAGGACGCCGCGCCCCGACACGTCGCCGTGATCATGGACGGCAATGGCCGCTGGGCCAAGCAGCGCCTGCAACCGCGCGCGATGGGACATCGCGCCGGCGTCAGGAGTGCGCGCAAGATCGTGCGTGCAGCGCATCGCGCCGGCGTCGAGGTGCTGACTTTGTTCGCGTTCTCGCAGGAAAACTGGCGCCGGCCCGCAGACGAGGTCAGCTTGCTGATGCAGTTGTTTATCAGGACACTGGCCCGGGAGATCAATTCGCTGCACAAGCACGGTGTACGTATCCGCTTCATCGGCGATCACCGCGACTTCGCAGCGCAATTGCGTCAGGAAATGCAGCGCGCCGAACAACTCACTTGCAACAATTCCGGATTGTGCCTGCTGGTGGCGGTGGGCTACGGCGGGCAGGGCGATATCGCCCAGGCGGCGAACCAGCTGATCGCCAGAGGCCTGCCGGTGACGGCAGCAGGGATCGAGGCGCACCTGCAGACCGCAGGGCTGCCATTGCCGGATTTGCTGATCCGCACCGGCGGCGAGCAGCGCATCAGCAATTTCCTGCTGTGGCAGTTGGCATACGCGGAACTCTATTTCAGCGATACCCTGTGGCCGGATTTCAGCGATGCCGAGTTCACCCGGGCACTGACCTGGTACGAGAGCCGCGAACGTCGCTTCGGTCGCGTGCCGGAGAGCGGTTGAGCCTCATCCGCTGTGCCATGGATAATGATTGGTTTTGTTATAAAATATAATATAATAATTAAATAATTAAACATATAATAAAAATTGTTACATATTTTTGTGTATAGCGGGTCGCCGCATGTCCTGCTTTAAGGGACAATCCTCTCCCAACTTTCGCCCCCGGTAACTGATCATGCTCATGCAGCGCGTCGTCACGGCTCTGGTGTTATTGCCGTTGCTGCTGGCTGCGATATTTTTCGCGCCCACGCCGTGGCTTTACACCCTGTTCAGCGCCGCCGGCATCCTAATTGCCTGGGAGTGGACCGGCATCATGGGCATGAACGGAAAAACCATGCAGCGCGGGATTTACCTGGCGCTGACTGCGTTGTTGCTGGCTGCAGGCTGGCAGGTGCCGGTGGCCCTGCGCTGCTGGATTTTCGGAGCGGCGGGATTGTGGTGGCTGACTGCCTGCGCGCTGCTGCCGGGATTCCCTGAAAACTTCCGGCGGCGGCCGCCTCCAAAAATGCTGATGGGTCTGCTGGGCTTGCTGCTGATTGTTTCGACACTGCTGGCGCTGGCCACACTGCATGCCATGTCGAACGGTGTCTACAAGCTGATCTACCTGTTCTTCCTGATCTTCGCCGCCGACACCGGCGCCTACCTGGCCGGGCGCAATTTCGGCAAGCACAAGCTGGCGCCGAACGTATCGCCGGGCAAAACCGTGGAAGGCGCAATCGGAGGCCTGCTGCTATGTGCCGCCTGGTCGCTCACGGCAGGGATGTGGGCATTCCAGCCGCAGGGCATGATGATCTGGGAACTGCTTGCGCTGAGCCTGCTGGTGGCGGTGTTCTCCATCGTTGGCGATCTCACCGAGAGCATGTTCAAGCGCGTCGCCGGACTCAAGGACAGTGGCAATATCCTGCCGGGCCACGGCGGCATCCTCGACCGCGTCGACAGTCTGCTGGCGGCGGCACCGATCATGGTGCTGGGCCTGCAATTGCTGCGACTGCAATGAAAAATCTCGTCGTTCTCGGCGCCACCGGAACCATCGGGCGCAACACGCTTGATGTCGCGCGGCGTCATGCCGACAAGTTGCGGGTGCTGGCGCTGACCGCACACAGCGATGTCGAACGCCTGTTTGAGCAGTGCCGCGAGTTCGTGCCACGCCATGCGGCGATGGCCGATGCCACAGCCGCGAAGCTGTTGTCCGAACGGGTGCGGGCGGCAGCACTGCCGATAGAGGTCAGCGCCGGCATGCAGGCCATTGCCGATCTGGCGGCGCATAACGATGCGGATCAGGTGATGTCGGCTATCGTCGGCGCCGCCGGACTGCTGCCGACGCTGTCGGCGGTGCGCGCCGGCAAACGCGTGTTGATCGCCAACAAGGAGCCGCTGGTGATGGCGGGTGGCCTGCTGATGAGCGAGGCCGCGCGTCACCGTGCGGTACTGATTCCGATCGACTCCGAGCACAACGCGATTTTCCAATGCCTGCCAGCGGATTACATCTGCGGCCAGGTTCCGAAAGGTGTCAGGCGCCTGCTGCTGACCGCATCGGGCGGCCCGTTCCGGCAGACTCCTCTGGAGGACCTGGCCCGCGTCACGCCACAGCAGGCGGTACGTCATCCTAATTGGGTGATGGGGCCGAAGATTTCGGTGGATTCGGCGACGATGATGAACAAGGGCCTGGAACTGATCGAGGCCGCGACGCTGTATCGCTTGTCCGGCGCGCAACTGCAAGTGGTGATCCATCCGGAGAGCGCCATCCATTCGCTGGTCGAATACGTTGACGGCTCGATGCTGGCGCAACTCGGTCAGGCCGACATGCGGGTGCCGATCGCCCACGCGCTGGCGTGGCCGGAGCGCTGGGAATCGGGCGTCGAAGGACTGGATCTGGCGGCGCTGGCCCGCATGCACTTCGAGGCGCCGGACTTGCGTCGCTTCCCCTGCCTGCGGCTGGCGCGCGAGGCGCTTGAGGCGGGTGGCCACGCACCCAACATATTGAACGCGGCCAACGAGATCGCTGTCGAAGCCTTTCTCAAGGGCCGGCTGGCCTATACCGGAATTTCGGGAATGATCGAAGACTGTCTCAATGCCGCCGCCGCGCAGGCGCTGCCTCAGGCGTCGGGGCTCGACGACATTCTCGCCGTGGATGCGTGGGCACGCGAGCAGGCGCTGCACACGTTAGCCGGTGGAGGGCTGATCCATGCTTGATTTCATCTGGAGCGTCGGCGGCTTCGTGGTCGCGATCGGCGTGCTGGTGTCGTTTCATGAATTCGGCCATTACTGGGTAGCGCGTCGCTGTGGCGTCAAGGTGCTGCGTTATTCGCTGGGCTTCGGCAAGCAGATCTGGACGCACAAGGCGAAGGATGGTGTTGAGTGGTCGATCTCGGCGATTCCGCTGGGCGGCTACGTCAAGATGCTCGACGAGCGCGAAGGCACTGTCGATGCAGCCGAGCGCCATCTCGCGTTCAATACCCAGACGCTGCTCAAGCGCGCGGTGATCGTGCTCGCCGGGCCGCTGTTCAATTTCCTGCTCGCTGTGCTGCTTTACTGGGCCGTGTTCGTCGCCGGCGTACAGGGCCTCAAGTCAGTGATTGCGGCGCCATCGCCGGCCTCGGCTGCTGCCAGGGCCGGCCTACATGAGGGTGAGCAGATTGTCAGTGTTGGCAGTGCTGCAACGCCAACCTGGCAGCCGTTGCGCATGGCCCTGATCGATCAGGCGCTGAACGGCGGACAGGTCGCGCTGAAAGTGCGCGAAGCCGACGGCAGTCACCGCCAATTGACTCTCGACATGCACGGCGTGCGGGTCGATCCTGAAGTATTGTTCGACGACCTCGGCCTGCATCCCTATCAGCCGGATATACCACCGCGTCTGCAGGAAGTGGTAACTGCCAGCCCGGCCGAAAACGCGGGATTCAAGGCCAACGACCTGCTGTTGAGCTACAACGGCACGGCCCTGCGCTCATGGCAACAATGGGCGACCTGGGTGCGTGCCCATCCCGGCGCAGTGGTCAAGGTCCAGGTTAAGCGCGCACAGGCGCTGATTGACCTGACCGTGATTATCGGAAAGGACCCTCAGGGCGTGGGAAAATTTGGCGCGCGCGTGGAAGTCCCGGGCAAGTTGTGGCAGGATTTGCGCGCCGAAGAGCGGCTGGCGCCGTTACCGGCGCTGCCCGCGGCAATCCGGCAAACCGCCGACATGTCCTGGCTGACGCTCAAGATGTTGTGGCGTATGGTGCTCGGCGATGTCTCGGTCAAGAACATCAGCGGGCCGATCCAGATTGCCGAGGTGGCAGGTTTTTCGGCGCAAGTCGGGCTGGTGCCGTTCCTGGCGTTCATGGCGATCGTCAGCGTCAGCCTCGGCGTGCTGAACCTGCTGCCGGTGCCGATGCTCGATGGCGGGCATCTGTTTTTTTATGCGATTGAAGCGGTAAAAGGGTCGCCGGTGCCGGACCGCGTGCAGGAAGCTGGACAGCGCGTGGGACTGGCCATGCTGGCCGCCTTGATGGGGCTGGCGTTTTACAACGACATCATGCGTCTGCTGAGTTGACAGACGGTATACAAACAGAACTTACGGCGGACCGACCCGGAATGGGCCTGATAAATTCGAGATTCAAAAAATCCGCCCTGCTTGGCGCCATAGCCGGTCTGTTACTGGCCGGGCAGGCGTTTGCATTTCAGCCGTTCACGATCCGCTCGATACGCGCCGAGGGGCTGCAGCGCCTTGACCTTGGCACGGTCCTGACCTACATGCCACTGTCGGTGGGCGATGTGCTCAACGACGCAAGTTCCAGTCAGGCGATCCGCAGCCTCTACGGCACTGGTCTGTTCCAGGACGTGCAACTGGAGCGCGACGGTGATGCGCTGGTGATTGTGGTCAAGGAGCGTCCGGCGATCACTTCCTTCAGCATCAAGGGCAACGAAAAGATCGGCGGCGATGAACTGAAGAAATCGCTCAAGGATCTGGGTTTGGCTGATGGCGAGTTGTACAAGCGTGAATTGCTCGACCAGGTCGAACAGGAATTGCGGCGGCAGTATTACGCCAACGGTTATTACGACGTGGCGATCGACACCACCGTCACCAACGAGCCAAACAACAGGGTCTCGCTGAAAATCCAGGTCACCGAAGGCAAGCCGACCAAGATCACGTCGATCAATATTGTCGGCAACAAGGTGTTTCCGACCAAGGAATTACTGGCGCAGTTCAAGCTGGAGCCGACCAACTGGATCCCGTTCCAGAAAAGCGACCGCTACTCCAAACAGGAACTCAACGGCGATCTCGAATCCCTGCAGTCCTACTATCAGGATCGCGGCTACCTGAAATTCACCATCAACTCGGTACAGGTGGCGCTGACGCCGGACAAGGAAGCGATCTACATCACCATCAACGTCGATGAGGGCACGCTGTACAAGGTCAAGGACCACAAGTTTTCCGGCGACACCATCCTCAACCTGAATTTCCTCAATGCGCTGGTCAGCACCCCCGATGGCGCGACCTTCTCCCGCAAGCAGGCCACCGATAGCGCCAACCGAATCGAGGGCGCGCTGTCCGACATCGGCTATGCCTTCGCCAAAGTCACGCCGATCCCGGAAGTTGACGAAGACAAGAAACTGGTCGGCATCAATTACTACGTTGAACCGGGCAAGCGCGCGTATGTGCGACACGTCGTCTTCAACGGTTACGGCAGCACCAACGACGAGACACTGCGCCGTGAAATGCGCCAACTCGAAGCGGCGCCATTTTCCAAGAGTGCGGTCGAACGTTCGCGCGTACGCCTGACGCGACTGCCGTTTATCCAGGATGCCGATGTCGAGACCAAGCCGGTACCGGGGTCGGATGACCTGGTGGATATCGTGTTCAACATCAAGGAGCGTCCACCCGGCTCGGTGCAGTTCGGCGTCGGCTATTCCGGATCCGAGGGCTTCCTGATTTCCGGCAGCCTGACGCACACCAATTTTCTCGGCACCGGCGACACCGTCAACCTGTCGCTCGATCACAACGTGGTGTCTAAGGGCATCAACCTGTCCTGGACCAATCCGTATTTCACCGAGGACGGCATCAGCCAGACGACGTCACTGTTCTACCGCAAGTCCAGCGCGCTGATCCGCTACGCCTCGGCGTTCAACTCGAACATCATCGGCGGCGGCCTGACCTATGGCATTCCGTTGTCGGAATACATCAGCCTGCGCGCGGGTTTTTCATTGCAGCAGACCGCGATTCAGACGTTTCCGCTCACCACCTCTGATGAGGTCGAGCAGTTCGTTGTCGACAACGGTTCACGCTTCACCACGCTAAAGCTGCAATCAGGCATCTTGCGAGACACTCGCAACCGCACGTTCTTCGCAAACTACGGTTCGCTGTACCAGGTCAACCTGGATGTCGTCGTGCCTGCCAGTAATCTGCGTTATTACAGCCTGAGCTATCGCGGGCAGCAGTATGTGCCGTTGTTCTACAAGTTCTTTGTCGAAGCCAATACCTCGATCGGCTATGTCGACACCTATGGCGGCAGCAAGAGCGTGCCGCCCTATGAAAACTATTTCGCCGGTGGTCCGCAGACCGTGCGTGGCTGGACCGACGGCACTCTCGGCCCACACGACACGCCGTTCGGGAATCCGTTTGGCGGCAAGTTCCGCACCACCGCGCAGGTGAACCTGGTGGTGCCGTTGCCGGTGCCGACCGATGGCAAGTCGACTCGCGCCGAATTGTTTTTTGACATGGGCAATGTGTTCGCGAATGCGGGGGATTGGCAGTACAGCCAGTTGCGGCAGTCAGTCGGCGTTGCATTTTCATGGTTCACGCCGTTCCTCGGCCTGCTCGATCTGAGCTATGCGCGGCCGCTCAATCCGCAAACGGGAGATCGCACCGAGCGCTTCCAGATTTCCTTCGGCACCGGCTTCCAGTAAAGGCGGGAGCGCCGGGGCCGGCCGGAAGGCAGTGATGCCGGAAATGCGTTAGATTTTTGACCACAACGGTGCATTCGGCAATCCAGCCGTGCAGGCACCCTGAAAACCGAGAGGAAGAGTAGCCACATGAAGAAGATGAACCACCTGAGCAAGGCCCTGATCGGCGCTGCCGCCGGTGCCGCGCTGCTGATGTCCGGCGCGGCCATGGCCGATGTCAAGATCGCCACCATCAATCTGGACGATATCGTGCTGCAGTCGCCGCAATACAAGGATGGTCAGGACAAAATGAAGGCCGAATTCGGCAAGCGCCAGAGCGACCTTGCGACCGATGCCAAGAAGTTCCAGGATGATGTCAAGAATTTCCAGAAAAACGGCGACCTGATGAGTGCCGCAGACAAGGCCAAGACGGAGAAAGACCTCGGCACGCGCCAGGTCGACTTGTCCTATCGCCAGCACCAGTTGCAGGAAGATTTCCAGACTCGCGACAAGCAGCTCACGTCCGACATGATGAACCAGATCAAGGCAATCATCGTCAAGGTCGCAAAGGACAAGAATTACGATGTCGTCCTGCAGGACCCGGTGTATGCGACACCCGCGGTGGATATTTCTGCCGAAGTGCTGAAGCGGCTGCAGGCTGCCGACAAGCAGTAACGCGGTTATCGTGATCCGCCCGGCCCATGAAGTGCGGGCCGGGCGGTATCAATTCCGGTCCGGTGCCAAGGGGGAATGCATGAACAATACAGGTGCATCCATGTCCCACACTCTTGGCGAAATCGCACGGCGTTTTGATCTCGAGTTGAAAGGTGACGCCACGACCGTGGTATCAGGGGTCTGTGGACTGACGCCCGGCAAACCACGCTGCATCACCTTTCTGAATAATCCCAAGCTGCGTTCGCAATTGGCGGCGACGCTGGCTGCCGCAGTAATTGTCGGGCCGCGTGATGCCCCGGCTTTTGCCGGCAACGGTCTGGTTGCACCAGACCCGTATCTGGCTTATGCGCGTATTGCAACGCTGTTTGATCGCAGCCGCGATTTCACTCCGGGCGTGCATGTCTCCGCGGTGGTGTCGCCCACAGCGCAGGTCGGTGAGGGCAGTTATGTCGCAGCCAACGCAGTGATTGGAGAAGGCGCGCGTATCGGTTCAGGTTCCTTTATCGGCCCAGGCTGTGTGATTGGTGATCGCGCGCAAATAGGTGAGCAGGCGCGGCTGGTGGCGCATGTCAGCATTGGCCACGATGTCCGCATCGGCAAGCACTGCAACTGCCAGCCGGGCGCAGTGATCGGTTCGCGTGGCTTTGGTAATGCGCTGGGCCCAAAAGGCTGGGAGGAAGTGCCGCAGCTGGGCTCGGTGGTGATCGGCGATGATGTCGAGGTCGGCGCCAACACCACCATCGACCGCGGCGCCATCGAGGACACCGTGATTGGTGACAATGTGCGCCTCGATAACCTGATTCAGATCGCCCACAACGTGCAGATCGGTGCGCATACGGCGATTGCCGCTTGTACCGGCGTTGCCGGCAGTACCCGCATCGGCGCGCGCTGTATGATTGGCGGCGCCGCGGTCATCAACGGTCATATCGAAATTGCCGATGACGTCATCGTCATGGGTTACGCGATGGTGACCAAATCGCTGCGGGTCAAGGGGGTCTATGGCAGCGGCATGCCGGCGAGCAATGCACGCGAATGGCGCAAGCAGATTGCGCGCGTGCGTCGTCTGGAGCACACCGAAGCGCGCATGCGCAAGATGGAGCAGCACCTGGGTATCAAGTTCAAACTGATTGAAGAGGAAAACGAGCAGTGAGCAAGACGATCTTCGACATCCGCGACATCATGGGCATGCTGGCCCATCGCTATCCTTTCCTGCTGGTGGACAAGGTGATTGTCTATGAAAAGGACAAGTCGCTGACGGCAATCAAGAACGTCACCTTCAACGAGCCGTTTTTTCCGGGTCACTTCCCGGGATTGCCGACCATGCCCGGCGTGCTGATCATCGAGGCCTTGGCGCAATCCTGCGGTCTGCTGACTTCGCAGGATACGGGTATCCGTGGGGACGACGGCAAGATTTTCTATTTCGCCGGCATCGACAACGCACGCTTCAAGCGCATCGTGGTGCCTGGCGATCAGTTGACGCTGCACGTCGAGGTGCTCAAGAACAAGCGTGGCGTCTACAAGTTCAAGACCACCGCGAGTGTCGATGGTGAACTGGCCTGTGAAGCTGAATTGACCTGCGTCATCAAGGATACAGATCGCGTTTCCGGCGACAACAGCCAATGAGTGAGGGTGCCGTTACTTCAATGATTCATGCCACTGCGATCATCGATCCTTCTGCCAAATTGCATGCCAGCGTGCAGGTAGGGCCTTACAGCATCATCGGTGCCGGCGTCGAAATCGGTGAGGGGACGTGGATAGGCCCGCATGTCGTTCTGACCGGGCCGATGAAGATCGGCAAGCACAACAAGGTCTACCAGTTCGCATCCATCGGTGAACTGTCGCAGGACCTCACCGCCAAGACCGACCAGCCGACCAGCACGGTGATCGGTGATCACAACATCATTCGCGAGTACGTGACAATCCAGCGCGGCACGATGAAGGAGTACGAAGCCAAGAAAGGCGAGACCCGCATCGGTGACCACAATCTCATCATGGCCTACTGCCACGTGGCGCACGACTGCTGGGTCAGCAACCACTCGATCTTCGCCAACAACACCAGCCTGGCCGGGCACGTGCACATCGGCGACTGGGTGGTGATGGGCGGCTTCACGCTGATCTACCAGTTCATGAAAATCGGTGATCATGCTTTCACGGCGTACTCCTCTGCGATCACCGGCGACGTGCCGCCGTTTGTCACGGTCTCCGGCAGCCCGGCCGAACCGCGCATCGTCAACAAGGAAGGCCTCAAGCGGCGCGGCTTTACTGCCGAGGACATTGATCACATCGAAGATGCGTTCAAGCTGATCTATCGCTCCGGCAAGGTGCTTGCAGACGTCAAGCTCGAGCTGGCCGAGATGGCGAAATCTTCCGTGCATGTCCAGCAGATGCTGGACTTCATCAACACCAGCAAGCGGCTGGCGCGCTGACCTTTTCCTGGCCTTTGACGCGATGCGCTTCGCGCTGATTGCGGGTGAAATCTCCGGAGACATCCTCGGTGCGGCGCTGATACGCGCGTTGAAGGCGCGTTTCCCGCAAGCGACTTTTTACGGCGTCGCCGGTCCGCGCATGATTGCTGCGGGCTGCGAGGCGCTGGCCAGCATCGACGAACTCTCGGTGATGGGTTTTGCCGAGGTGATCAAGGTGTTACCGCGCATCCTGCGCCTGCGCACGTCGCTGATCGCGCGGTTCTCCGCAGACAGGCCCGATTGCGTGATCGGCATCGACGCGCCGGATTTCAATCTCGGATTGGAACGCAAGTTGCGCGAGCAGGGCATCCGCACCGCGCAGATGGTCAGCCCCACGGTCTGGGCCTGGCGTGAAGGCCGCGTCAAGGGCATCGCGCGCGCGGTGGATCTGATGCTGTGCCTGTTTCCATTCGAGCCCAAGTTCTACGCCAACCACGCGGTGCGCGCCGCTTATGTGGGCCATCCACTGGCTGACCAGTTGGACAACAGCGTCACGCCCGCGCAGGCAAGGCGAGCACTGGGGCTGGAGGAGGCCGGGCTGGTCGTCGCCATCCTGCCCGGCAGTCGTGGCGGCGAGTTGAAATATCTGGCCGAAACTTTCTCGCGCACTGCGGCGTGGGTACACGGGCGCTTGCCGGCAGTACGCTTTATCACGCCGATCGCAAAACCCAAGCTGCGCGCACGTATGGAGCAGGCGATTTCTGCGTACGCGCCGGGTGTGAGTTGGACCCTGCTCGACGGCCAGTCGCGCGAGGCGATGCGCGCCGCCGACGTCGTGCTGCTGGCGTCCGGTACCGCGACGCTGGAATGCCTGCTGCTCGGCAGGCCGATGGTGATTTCTTACCGCGCGTCGGCATTGACCGCGATGATTGTGCGCAGCCTGATCAAGGTCAATCAGGTCGGTTTGCCGAATCTGTTGACCGGCCAGGCGGTTGTGCCTGAACTGTTGCAGGAAGAGGCGACACCCGAGTTACTCGGACAGGAGTTGTACTGCCTGCTCAACAACGCCTGGCTGCGCTCGCGCCAGACCGAACAGTTCGATGCGGTGCGTGCCGAGTTGAAGCGCGATTCCGCGGCGCTGTCTGCCAACGCCATCGCCGAACTGATGGTCTGAAAATATCCAGAGTCCGCACCCGCTGTCGTCCTACACAGCACCGCATTCGTTTAATATTATATAATATATTTAATAAAATTAACTAAATATAAACAGTGATTGCGGCCTTTATACACAGAGCGGGTGGCCTAAAATCCAAGCCCGTCGTTAAACCCATTCAGCAAGCCGGACCGAGATGAGCCCTGCGCATTCCAGTGGTATAGCCGGAGTCGATGAAGTTGGGCGACAGCGACACGGCGTCGTGAGTGCGGCGTATGCCGCACGAGCGCGGGTGCGGGAGCTGGCGCTGCGACCGGCTATCAAGCTTGTCGGGTGTTGCCATGACTGACGTGGCACAGCACATTGCCGGAGTCGACGAAGCCGGTCGCGGCTGTCTCGCCGGGCCGGTCTATGCCGCTGCGGTGATTCTCGGAGATGATCACGGCATCGCCGGACTGAATGATTCCAAGAAGCTCAGCGCCGCAGCGCGGTCGCGGCTGTTCGATCTGATTCAGGTTCGCGCGGTGGCTTGGAGTATCGCCAGGGCAGAGGCGGTGGAAATCGACCAGATCAATATCCTGCAAGCCTCGCTGCTGGCAATGCAGCGCGCGGTCGAAGGACTGGCCATTGCACCTGCCAAGGCGCTGGTGGATGGCAACCAGCCGCCGAAGCTGCGCTGCATCGTGACCACCGTGATCGGCGGCGATGCGTTGCATCCCTGCATCATGGCAGCCAGCATCCTTGCCAAGGTCGCGCGTGACCGCGAAATGGAACGGCTGGATGCGGAATTTCCCGTTTATGGATTCGCCCGGCACAAGGGCTATGGCACGGCACAGCACCTGCGCGCACTGCGACAGCACGGCCCGGCACCGATTCATCGCATGACGTTTGCGCCGGTGGCACAGGTGGCTTGCGCGACATGAGCTTCGTTCACCTGCGTCTGCATACCGAATACTCGCTGACCGACGGCATCGTCCGGGTCGAGCCGCCGCGACGAAAAAGCCGGGAAGAAACCGACCCGCAGAAAAAGAAGCAGGCAGAAGCGAAGGCGCTTGAAGGCACGGTCGCCGGCTATACCGCCAGGTTGAAGCTGCCCGCGCTCGCCATCACCGATCGCAACAATCTGTTTGCGATGGTCAAGTTCTACAAGACAGCCGAGGCGGCCGGCATCAAGCCGATCATCGGCGCCGATATCTGGCTGGAGGAGCGCCAGCCCGGTGACGGTCCCGAACGCCTGACGCTGCTGGTGCAGGATGAAACCGGCTACCGCAATCTGACGCGGCTGATCTCGCTGGGTTATACCGACGGCCAAGCCAAGGGCTATCCGCTGATCCAGCGCCAGTGGCTGCACGAGACCAGCGCCGGACTGATTGCGCTGAGCGGGCGCGACGGCACCATTTGCCGCGCCCTGCTGGCGGATCACGCCGAGCCTGCGCTTGCCGCGCTTGCCGAGTTTCAGGCCTGGTTCCCGGATCGTTTCTACCTGGAGATTTCGCGTTGCCAGCGGCCCGGCGACGAGCCGTGGGTACAGGCGGCGCTGACGCTGGCGCGGCATGCCGATGTGCCGCTGGTCGCAAGCAACGATGTGCGCTTCCTGACACGCGAAGACTTCTTTTCACACGAGGCGCGCGTGTGCATCGCACAGGGCCGCGTACTCAACGACGAGAAGCGGCCGCGCGATTACACCGAGGAGCAATATCTCAAGAGCGCACAGGAGATGCGTGCGTTGTTCGCGGATATTCCAGAGGCCATCGAGAACACGCTGGAGATCGCGCGGCGTTGCACGCTGTCTCTGAAGTTCGGCACCAACCACCTGCCGCAGTTTCCGGTGCCGGAAGATCAGACCACCGACAGCTTCCTGCGCCAGACCGCGCAGCAGGGTCTGGAGTGGCGTTTGACACAGATCACCGCGGCTCAACCCGTCGAGATTTACCGTCAGCGTCTCGAATACGAACTGGACATCATCGAGAAGATGGGCTTCGCAGGCTACTTCCTGGTGGTGGCGGATTTCATCCGCTGGGCCAAGGAAAATGACTGCCCGGTCGGCCCTGGTCGCGGCTCCGGTGCCGGTTCGCTGGTGGCCTATTCCATGGGCATCACCGATCTTGATCCGCTGCCGTACAACCTGCTGTTCGAGCGCTTCCTGAATCCCGAGCGCGTCTCGCTGCCGGACTTCGATGTCGATTTCTGCATGGACAACCGCGACCGCGTGATCACCTATGTGCAGCAGAGATACGGCCGCGACCACGTTGGCCAGATCATCACCTACAGCACCATGGCGGCGCGCGGCGTGGTGCGAGATGTGGTGCGCGTGATGGGCCACCCTTACGGTTTTGGCGACACGCTGTCCAAGCTGATTCCTGGCGTGCCGGGCGCGACGCTGGCCGATGCGCTGGATGAAATTCCGGAATTAAAGCAGCGTTATGACAACGAGGACGATACGCGCCAGGTGCTGGACCTCGCGCTGGCGCTGGAGGGCGTAACGCGCGGCGTCGGCGTGCATGCCGGTGGCGTGGTGATCGCGCCGGAAGCGCTCACCGACTACGCACCGCTGTACTGCAAGCCCGGCGGCGAGAGCATGGTCACGCAGTTCGACATGAAGGACCTGGAGTCAGTCGGGCTGGTGAAGTTCGATTTCCTCGGTCTCAAGACCCTGACCGTGATCCAGACCGCACTGGACAATATCCGCAAGGGCCACGGCGAGCAGATCGACATGCTCAAGTTGCCGCTGGATGATGCCGCGACTTACCGGTTGTATGCCGATGGTGCGACCACGGCGGTGTTCCAGATGGAATCGCCGGGCATGCAGAACGCGGCCAGGGATCTCAAGCCCGATACCTTCGAGGACATCATCGCGCTGGTGTCGCTGTACCGGCCGGGACCGATGGAGCTGATCCCCGAGTACTGCGCACGCAAGCGCGGCGACGCCAAGGTCGAGTACCTGCATCCGGACATGGAGAAGGTGCTGCAGCCGACCTATGGCATCTTCGTCTACCAGGAGCAGGTGATGCAGATGTCGCAGCGCCTCGCCGGCTATACGCTGGGTGGCGCTGACCTGTTGCGCCGCGCGATGGGCAAGAAGATTGCCGCGGAAATGGCTACACAAAGAGCCGTTTTCACCGATGGCGCGGTCAAGCAGGGCGTGTTGCCGGAAATCGCCACGCAGGTCTTCGACCTGATGGAGAAGTTCGCCAACTATGGATTCAACAAGTCGCACGCGGCGGCCTACGCGCTGGTGTCGTACCACACCTGCTGGCTCAAGGCGCACTATCCCGCCGAGTTCATGGCGGCGGTCATGTCCTGCGACATGGACCACACCGAAACGGTGGTGACCATGCTCGACGAATGCCGGCGCATGAACCTCGACGTGCGTCCGCCCGACATCAACCGCAGTCATTACAAGTTCACCGTGCCGGCGCCGGAGCGGCCGGGCGCGGCGACGCGCCAGATCCTCTATGGTCTCGGTGCGATCAAGGGCGCCGGCGCCGCGGCGCTGGAGGGCATCCTCGCCGAGCGCGAACAGCATGGCGCGTTCAGCGACCTGTTCGATTTCTGCCGGCGCATCGATACGCGCAAAGCCAACAAGCGTGTGCTTGAAGCGCTGATTTTCTCCGGTGCGCTGGACGGTTTCGGCCTCAATCGCGCATCGCTGCTGGCGACGTTGCCCAGGGCATTGGGATTGGCGGAGAAGGCGGCAGAGAGCGCCAGCAGTGGCCAGGTTGACCTGTTCGGCCTCGGCGCACCGAGTGGCGCGTCCAATGCAGGCGAGCAGGTTGATGCCGAGATCGTGACCGATTGGCCGGCGCGCGAGCGGCTCAACCACGAACGCGAAACCCTCGGCTTTTATCTGTCGGGACATCCGATCGAGGCGTATGCGCAGTGCATCGAGCAGATCTGCTCCGGCCGCCTGCGCGAACTGATCGCGCAGTACGCCGTGCCACAGCCGCCACCCGATGCCAATGGCAAGCGCGCATGGCAACCGCGTTCAAAAGTCATGTTCGCGGCCTGGGTTACGGACCTGCGTTTCTTCAAGGGCGACAAGTCCGCCGAGGGCAAGGCCGGGCGCGCCAGCTACAAGGTGACACTGGACGACAAGACCGCGCAGATTTCCACCTGGGTCGATACCGACGAGTGGTTCAAGGTGCAGTCCTTCGTGCGCGTCGATACGCTGGTATTCGTGACTGCGGAAATCGGCATGTCCGCCGCACGTGAAGACCGCGAGCCGGAGCCGCGGCTCTATAACCATGAATTCATCGATCCCGGCAAACTGCTGCCGGAATACGCCACGCACATCGCCCTGCAATGGCAGCGCACGCCAGCGGATGTGGCACCGCTGCAGAAGCAGCTTGTGCCTTACCGCAACGCGCAGGGCACGCCGGTGACACTGCATTACCGCAACGGCAAGCTGGCCGCGACGCTGGACTGGTCCGACGGCTGGCGCCTGCGCGCGCAGGAAGAATGCCTTGCCGTGCTGCAGCAATTTCTCGGCGAAAACTGCGTTAAAGTGCAATACCGGCGCTACCAGCCGCCGGTACAAAAACGCAAATTTGATCGCCCGTTCAACAGTGGGAACTTTGACGACGAATGAGTCATGAATCTTAATCATCTCGATTTTGAACAACCCATTGCCGAGCTTCAGCAGAAGATCGAAGAACTGCGTTTCGCGACCTCTGGCAGCGGCGTCAATCTCACCGAGGAAATCGCGCGGCTGGAAGGCAAGAGCCGCGAACTCACTGAGCAGATCTTTGCCGGCCTGACGCCGTGGCAGGTCGCGCAACTGGCGCGGCATCCGCAGCGGCCTTACGCGCTGGATTACATCAAGACGCTGTTCAACGAGTGGGAAGAACTGCATGGCGACCGCCACTACAAGGATGATGCCGCCATCGTCTGCGGCATGGCGCGCCTGGAAGGCCGTGCCTGCGTCGTGATCGGCCAGCAGAAGGGCCGCGACGCCAAGGAGCGCGTCTACCGCAATTTCGGCATGCCCAAGCCCGAGGGCTACCGCAAGGCACTGCGGGTGATGAAAATGGCGGAGAAATTCAACCTGCCGATCATCACCTTCATCGACACGCCGGGTGCGTATCCGGGCATCGGCGCCGAGGAGCGCAACCAGTCCGAGGCGATCGCACGCAACCTGATCGAGATGTCCAACCTGCGCACGCCGGTGCTGGCGACGGTTATCGGCGAGGGCGGCTCCGGCGGTGCGCTGGCGATCGGCGTTGCCGATCATGTGATGATGCTCCAGCACAGCATCTACTCGGTGATCACGCCGGAAGGTTGCGCCTCGATCCTGTTCAAGGACTCCGGTCGCGCATCCGAGGCCGCGGATGCGATGAAGATCACCGCGCGCGATCTCTACGATCTCAAGCTGATCGACGAGATCGTGCCCGAGCCGCTCGGCGGCGCGCACCGCGATCCGGCGGCGATGATGAACACGCTCAAGCAAAAACTGGTGTCCAACCTTGAGCGCCTGCGCCACATGCCGATGACCCAGCTGCTGGCGACGCGCTACGAGCGGCTGATGTCTTACGGCACGTTTGAGACGGTGCAATAGCCGTAAAAAGAGCCAGTGCGCAGCTGACTCGCTGTCGGCGTTACTGCCTCAAGATTTGTTATTAAATATAGTATTAATATAAATATATTAATTATTTTATAATAAACTTCTGGTGCAAGTGACCAAGAGCGGGTACAGCTTTTTCATCAGGAAAATGGTTTTCAGCCGGTGGACAAAACCAAAGCCTCGCCGTAGCCTTGGCAATCATTGCCATCAAGGAATTGCGCCATGCCCGCCACCATGAACATCTCGCTGCCCGAGCCGTTGAAGAAATTCGTCGATGGCCAGGTCAAGCAGGGCGGTTACAGCGGCGCATCGGATTATGTACGCGACCTGATCCGCGATCATCAGAAAGAGGTCGCGGTCCAGCAGCTCAGGGCTCTCATTGCAGAAGGACTCAACTCCGGAACCGGTGTCGTGGCGGATAAACGCTACTGGGCCGCCAAGCGCAAGAAACTCGGCGTATGACCAAGCCCGTCATTCCGCGCCCGTGCGCGGATACGGATATCGACGAAATCTTCGTATATCTCTGGCGTCATTCGCCACAGGCTGCCAGAAAATTCCTCGATGCCGTTGCGTTCGCATTCGACCTGTTGGGCGAACAACCCTCAATAGGCTCCAGTCGCCATGCAGGATACTTTCCCGACCTGCCGCGTCCACTGCGCTTTCATCCGCTCAAGGAATTCGAGCGCATCCTGATCTACTACGTGGATGACGCGGATTGCGTGGACGTGATCCGCATCTGGGATGCCGCGCGAGGGCTGGAAGCGCTGTTGCTTGAAGCTGACATATCAAGCGGGAACGAACCGGCATGAGCACTCTTCTTGTTTCCGACTATCAACGCCGCATCGCCGAGTTGGTGCAGTACGGTGGCAGCGTCAATGAAGACAGCATTCGCAAGGCATTTGCACGTCTTCTGGATGACAGCGCACGTCCGCATGATCTGCGCCTGATTGAAGAACTGGAAGTCGTCACCGCCAAGGGCACCAAGGTTTATCCGGACGGCACGCTCAAGGATGCGCTGCGGCTGACGCACGGCTACTGGGAAGCCAAGGACGAGTACGACGATCTCGACGAAGAGATCGAAAAGAAGCGCGCCAAAGGTTATCCCACCGACAACATCCTGTTTGAAGACAGCCGTATCGCAGTTCTGATTCAGGGTGGCCGCGAGGTGATGCGCGCTGATTTGAATGGCGAGCCGGAACGCATTGCTGCGCTGCTGAAAACATTCGTCAGCTTCGAGCGTCCGGAGCTGGCCGACTTTCGCCGGGCCGTTGAACAATTCAAGGAAGACCTGCCGAAAGTGCTGGACGCGCTGCGTGAGATGTTCGAGCGCGAGCAGGCCGACAATCCAGCGTTTACCAAAGCACTCAGGAAATTCCTCAAACTCTGCCGCGACAGCATCAACGCCACGGTCAGCGAGGAAGACGTGCGCGAAATGCTGCTCCAGCACATCCTCACCGAAGATATTTTCCTGCGGGTGTTTGGCGACAGCCAGTTCCACCGCGAGAACAACATCGCCCGCGAGTTGCAACGCGTGGCCGAAACCTTCTTCACCGGCGCGGTGAAGAAGAACCTGCTGCGCGGCCTGGAGAGTTACTACGGCGCGATCCGTGAGGCGGCGGCGGGCATCGCCGATCATCACGAGAAGCAGCAATTCCTCAAGGCGATCTACGAAAACTTCTACAAGGTCTACAACCCCAAGCTCGCCGACCGTCTCGGCGTGGTTTACACGCCGGGTGAGATCGTGCGCTTCATGCTGGATGGCGTGGACGCGCTGCTGCACCGCCATTTCGGCCGCACGCTGGCGTCGAAGAATGTCGAGATCCTCGATCCCGCCGTCGGCACCGGTACCTTTATCACCGATCTCATCGAACACCTGAAAGCGCATCCGCAGGCGCTCAAGCACAAATACCAGAACGAGATTCACTGCAACGAGGTCGCGATCCTGCCGTACTACATCGCCAACCTCAACATCGAATTCACCTACGCCCAGCTTGCCGGCCAGTACGAGGAATTCCCGCACATCTGTTTCGTCGACACGCTCGACAACCTCGGCTTTGAGCAGACCCACACGCACCAGCAACACGGATTGGATTTCAGCCTGTCGCAGGAAAACACCGACCGCATCGCCAGGCAGAACAAGCGCAAGATCAGCGTCATCCTCGGCAATCCGCCATACAACGCCAACCAGGTCAACGAAAACGACAACAACAAGAACCGCGTCTATGAAGGCGTGGACCAGCGCATCAAGCAGACCTGGATCGCCGCCAGTAACGCGCAGAAAACCAAGATGTACGACATGTACGCGCGCTTCTTCCGTTGGGCTGCCGACCGCGTCAACAGCGATGGCGTGATCGCCTTCATCACCAACCGCTCGTTCATCGACTCCCGCACCTTCGACGGCTTCCGGCTGGAGATGGCCAAGGAATTCGATGAGGCGCATGTGGTGGACCTCGGCGGCGATGTGCGCGCCAACCCAAAACTCAGCGGCACCACGCATAACGTGTTTGGCATCCAGACCGGCGTCGCCGTCAGCTTCTGGGTCAAGAAGCATCGCGAAAAGAAAGCCAAGAAGCCCGCCGCGCGAATCTACTACGCGCGCCGCCCGGAGATGGAAACCGCCGCCGACAAACTGTCGCCACGCGCTTTGGCGAAGTGCCGTTCGAGCCGGTCACGCCGGATGACAAGGGTAACTGGATCAATCAGGCCGATAATGATTTTGATGAGCTGCTGCCGCTGGCGAGCAAGGAAACCAAGGGCGCGGACTCGGCGGCGAAGGAGCGGGCGCTGTTCAAGCTGTATTCGTTGGGGGCTGTAACTGCACGCGATGAGTGGGCCTATGACTTCAACTCTAACGATCTTAGGGAAAAAGTTGTCGAGTTCATGAATGTTTACGAGGCAGAGAAGGTCAGGTGGAGGAAGGCTGGAAAGCCCAAAAAAATCTCGGACTTTGTAGACCGTAGAATCAAATGGACGAGCGAGTTGGAAACCCATTTGCAGCGCGACACTTTGCTTGAATTTGAGGAAAGCCGGATTACGCTTTCGTTGTATAGGCCCTTTGTATCGATGCCGACCTACTTTGCGGGACCTTTTACGCATCGTACCTATCAATTGCCTGCACTTTTCCCAGAAAGTGCAAAGCGAAATCCATGCATCACCTTCTTGAGTATTAGCTCGTCGTGGTTACTGACGACACTTGCTACAGACCGTGTCTTTGATTACTGCTTGTTAAAGCAAGGGAACGGTGGCACTCAAGCGCTGCCGCTTTATATTTTTGACGAATCCGGCCATCGCACCGACAACATCACCGACTGGGGCGTCAAGCAATTCGAGAAGCGCTACGGCAAGCGCGCGAAACTGAGTCGCGAGCGCATCTTCGCCTACGTTTACGCGGTGCTGCACAACCCGGCGTACCGCGAGAAATACGCGCTCAACCTCAAGCGCGAACTGCCGCGCGTTCCCCTCTACGACGGCTTTGCGCAGTGGGCGGATTGGGGCGAGAAGCTGATGGCGCTGCATATCGGTTTTGAATCCGCCGGGATTTATCCGCTCACACGCACCGATGTCGCGGGCAGTGAAAATCCAAAGTGCAAACTCAAGGCGGACAAGGACGCGGGCCGCATTGTCGTGGACGAGGCGACGACGCTCAGCGGCGTTCCCGAAGCGGCGTGGGACTACAAGCTCGGCAACCGCTCGGCGCTGGAGTGGGTGCTGGATCAATACAAGGAATCCGCGCCGCGCGACCCGACGATACGCGAGCATTTCAACACGTATCGTTTTGCCGATTACAAGGAGCGGGTCATCGAGTTGCTCTGTCGCGTGTGTACGGTGAGCGTTGAGACGCAGAAAATCATTCACCTGATGCCGTGAACGCTGATCTGCTCACAGTTTTTCGCCACCCGCTATCGGTATCAGCGGTGATTATGTTGTTATAAGTTATTATATAAATAATAAATATTTATATAATATATAACTTACTTTAAGCCAATACCTTCAACAGCGGGTCATATCTTCCATCCGCTGCGGGCCAAAAATTATCTCTGGCTGTTAGGCTTTGGCCATGACGGAGTTCTTCACACTGCCTGAACTGCCGCGTGTTGCTGCGCAGGCACAAGTGTGGGTGGCGTACAGCGGCGGGCTGGATTCCACGGTGTTGCTGCATGCACTGGCGAGCCAGCGTGTGCCGGGTTTGCGTGCGGTGCACATCCATCATGGCTTGCAGGAATTGGCGGACGACTGGGTGCGGCATTGCCGCGCGCAATGTGCGACGTTGGGTGTGGAACTGGAAGTGCTGAGGGTGCGCGTGGAAGACACTCATGCCGCAGGGCCCGAGGCGGCGGCGCGCGAGGCGCGCTACACAGCGCTGCGCGGCGTGATGCACGCAGGCGATCTGCTGGCGACGGCGCATCATCAGGATGACCAGGCCGAAACCGTGCTGCTGCGCTTGCTGCGTGGCACCGGCGTACACGGCCTCGGCGCGATGCGCGCGCTGTTGCAATTCGCGCCGGGCCGGTTATGGCGGCCCTTGCTCGACGTGCCGCGTGCAGAGCTGTTTCGCTACGCGCAGTGGCATCGCCTGAGCTGGATCGAAGACCCGCACAATCAGGCGCCGCGGTACGCGCGCTCCTGGCTGCGTACCGAAATCGTGCCGCGGCTGCTGACGCGCTGGCCGGATGCACAAGCACATCTGGCGCAGGCTGCCGCGCACTGCGCCGATGCTGCCGATCTGCTGGACGAGTTGGCCGCCGCCGATTTTCGCGCAGTGGCGATGCCTGAACTGAACCCGACGAGCCACGCCCTGCATATTCCGGCGCTGCTGGCGCTGTCTGCGCCACGCCGGCGCAATCTGCTGCGCTACTGGCTGAGACTGTGCGGTTGGCCGGTGCCGTCGGCGCAGATGCTTGAGCGCTTGCAACTCGAAGTGCTGGATGCGCGCGAAGATGCGCAGCCGCTGCTGAACTGCGGCCCCTACGAATTCCGGCGCTACCGCGAGCAACTGCATGTGATGGCGCCGCTGGCGCAACCGCCGGTGGACTGGTCCTGTGAATGGAACGGCGAGGGCGACTGCGTGTTGCCGGCAGGCTGCGGCGTGCTGCGGTCTTCTGTGGATTCGCCGCTGTCGCAGGACCTGACCGTGCGCTTCCCCCAAGGTGGCGAGCGCATCCGTTTGCATGCAGGCGCACACCACCACACGCTCAAGAACCTGTTTCAGCAGGACGCTGTGCCACCGTGGCAGCGCCCGCGCCTGCCCTTGCTTTATGCCGGGGAACAATTACTCTGCGTGGCATGCCGCTGGTGGGCCGCAGATGCCGCTGAAAGCCTGCGGGACATCGTCTGGCGGCATGCACTGCCGGGCTGGAACAACGATCGCGAGGAGCAGAAAACATGAATGGCCAGATGATGGATATGCCGCTGCTGATGTCGTCGCTGCTGGTGCACGCAGAGCGGTATCACGGCGATACCGAAATTGTCTCGCGCACCATCGAAGGCCCGATTCATCGCTATACCTACGCCGATGCCGCGCTGCGCTCGCGCAAGGCGGCGCAGGCCTTGCAGCGTCTGGGGCTCAAACCCGGCGAGCGCGCGGCGACGCTGGCGTGGAACGGCTACCGGCACTTCGAGTTGTATTACGGCATCCCCGGCATCGGCGCGGTGATGCACACGCTCAATCCGCGCCTGCACCCGGACCAGGTGGTGTGGATCGCCAACCATGCGGAAGATCAGGTGCTGTTCTTCGATCTCAGCTTTGCGCCGCTGGTCGAGGCAGCGGCGGCGCGGTGCAAGACGGTGAAACACTGGGTGGCGATGACCGACCGCGCGCACATGCCGGCGCTCAAGGGTGTGAACGCGCTGTGCTACGAGGATCTGATCGCGGCTGAAAGCGGCGCGATGGAATGGCCGCAGTTCGACGAGCGCAACGCGCTGTGCCTGTGCTACACCTCCGGCACTACCGGCAATCCCAAGGGTGTGCTGTATTCACACCGTTCGATGATGCTGCACACCTTTGCCGCGCCGCTGCCGGACATGATGAATCTCTCGGGCAGCGACGTGATCCTGCCGATCGTGCCGATGTTCCATGTCAACGCCTGGTGCATTCCCTACGTCGGCGCGATGATCGGCGCCAAGCTGGTGTTCCCCGGGGCCAAGCTCGACGGCGAAAGCCTGTGCGAGCTGTTCGAGTCCGAGCAGGTCACGTTCTCGGCCGGCGTGCCGACGGTGTGGCTGGGCATGCTGCAACACCTGCAGAAAGGCAACAAGGTGCCGAGCGCGCTCAAGCGCATGGTGGTCGGCGGTTCGGCCTGTCCGCCGGCGCTGATGGAGGCCTTCGAGCGCGATTACGGCATCCGGATGCTGCATTGCTGGGGCATGACCGAGATGTCGCCGATGGGCACCGTCGGCTCGCTCAAGGGCAAGTTCCTGAAATTGTCGCGGGCAGAGCAGTTCAAGGTGGCGCTCAAGCAGGGGCGCCCGCCGTACGGCGTCGACATGAAGACCGTGGACGCGAAAGGCGTGGAACTGCCGCGCGACGGCAAGTCCAGCGGCGAACTGCTGGTACGCGGGCCGTGGATCATCGACACCTACTACAAGGTCGATAAATCGCCGCTGGTGGACGGCTGGTTCCCCACCGGCGATGTCGCCAATATCGATGCCGACGGCTATTTGCAGATCACCGATCGCAGCAAGGACGTGATCAAATCCGGCGGCGAGTGGATCAGCTCGATTGATCTTGAAAACGTGGCGATGGCGCATCCCGCCGTCGCGATGGCCGCGGTGATTGCGGCGAAACA
>JBOICK010000087.1:0-22999 GCA_050739895.1 Stenotrophobium sp. | reverse complement strand
CAGCAGACCCATCATGATCAGGGCGATGAAAAAGAATCCGCCCACTTCCACCGAAGCCCGGGTCATGTCGTCGACGACCTTGGCGAAACCGATGATGCGAACCTTGAGCTCCGGCGTTTCGTACTTGTGGCGGATCGCCTCCAGTTTCTCGCCGACCCTGGCGTAGTCCAGCGGCTGGTTGGTCAGCGGATCCGTGTCCAGCAGTTCGGCGACAATCATCGCCGACTTCTGGTCTTCCGAAACCAGCCGGCCGATGACGTCGGCCTTGCCGACGTTGGAGCGGATGCGCCGCATCATCGCCGGCGTTGGCGTGTAGTCCGACGGCACCACCGTCTCGCCGGCCAGCCCGCCCTCGACGACATCGGCGTAGATGATGTTGGGCGTGAACAGCGAGGTCACGCGCGAGCGGTCAACGCCCGGCACAAAGAACACATCGTCGGTGACCTTGCGCAGTGCTTCCATGAACTTCGGCTGATAGATGTCGCCGTTCTTCTCCTCCAGCGACACCAGCACCGTGTTGGCGCCACCAAAATCCTTGTAGTACTTGAGGAAGGTCTGCATGTAAGGATGGTGCTTGGGTACCATCTTCAACCAGCCGGCGTCGGGCCGCAGCATCGACGCCTGCCAGCACAGCAACAGGGTCGCCAGAATCAGCAATGGCAATGTGATTGCGCGCCAGCGAAAAATCGGCGGCTCGACCAGACGCAGGATCCGGAGCGTCCAGCCAGTGGGTTTTTTCATCATGGCGCCGCTCCAATATCCTGCGCACCGAGCCTGCCGACGGCAATCATCCGCCCGTTCTGGACCAGTACGTCGCCCAGCGTCTCGGCGGCGGGAGTTTTCAATTGCGTCAGCGTGCCGCTGGCCAGATGGGTTTCGACCACCGTGCCGTTGACGCCCACCAGCAGTGCCTCGGCATTGGCCAGCCACTGGCCGCCGAACAGGCTCTCGACGACCGGATTCTGCAGTTTCTTCCAGCCCAGCGCGGCGATCCCGGCCGGATCGACGGTGTCCTTGCGCGTGAACACATCCCATTTGTCGAAAGCCAGGGTTGGACAGTGCGCGACATCGGCCAGGGTGAATACCGTGCCACGCAGGCCGTAGACCAGCACGCCATGTTCACCCAGCGGTAGTGCGCCGAAGAACGAGCCGGTATAGGGACTGTCGAGCAGCTCCCAGTTCGCGCCGTTGTCCTTGGAACGCGCTGTCAGGCCGCGCTCGCCGGCGATGAGCAGCGAGCCGTCGCCTAGTCGGACGATGGCATTCATGTGCATGCCCAGATTACTGAGCGGGTTCTGTTGCGGAGCCCAGGTCTTGCCACCGTCGCTGGAGATCAGGTAATCGCCGAAACCGCCGATGGCGATGGCGTGCTGCGCGTCGAGGAACAGCAGGTCATACAGCGGATGCGCACCGAGCTTGTAGTTGCGCAGTGTCCAGTGGTTACCGCCGTCAACGGTTTGCAGGATGGCGCCGTCGTATCCGAGGATCCAGCCATTGTTGGCGTCGAAGAAACGCACACGGTCGAGCATGTCGCTGACCGGCGACGCCACCTGCGTCCATTGCCTGCCATCAGGCGAGATCACGATCACACCTTCGTGCCCGACAGCCACCAGGTGTGCGCCGGCCCGGGTAATACTGACCAGAGTGCTACGGCTCGCCAGTGGCGCCATCAGCGCCGGGCGCGGCTGGCCGGCATCTGCCGGAGCTGCGGGCTCGCCGGACGCAGCCGCCAACGCCGGCTGTGCATTGTCCTGTGCCCACGCGTTAGGCACGGCGAGCGCGGCCGCGAACAGCGCGGCAGCGGTCGTCAGACGGCGCCGGCCATGCCTCATTGCGATCTGCCGACGGCGCGCAGGTTGCTGGGCTCGAAGTAATTCGGCGAGTAATGAATCTCGAAATTGGAGATCGCGTCCTCGTTGGTCATCGAGGTCAGGAAATAGCGATGGCTCTGCAGGTCGTAAATCATTTCCGGGATGCCGCTCACGGTCGGGATGAACGGGATTGTCAGCAGCTGCGCTTCCTGCACCTTCCACAACTGGCCGCGGTCGTCATAGCAGTCCACCGCCGCGATTGCCCACGAATCCTCGTCGAGATAGAACACGCGCTTGCTGAAACGATGGCGTTGTCCCGGTTTGAGATTGGCCTCGACCACCCAGACGCGATGCAATTCATAGCGCGCCAGATCCTGATTGATATGGCCGGGACGGATGATGTCCTTGTACTTGAAGGTCGGGCTGTTGATGATCCACGAGTTATACGGGATCAGCATCTCGCGCTTGCCGACCAGTTTCCAGTTGTAACGGTCGAGTGAACCATTGAATTCGTCGATCTGGTCGTCGAACTGTTCGCCGTCCGAACCGATCGCGGGGGTGTCGTAACCTACATCCGGCGCACGGTTGACGCGCCCAAGGCCCGGACTGTAGAGCCAGGCCTGGCGTGCGCCGACTCCACCGCTGGCCATTTCATGCACCAGCGTGATCTGCCCGGCGACCCGCGGTGGCGAAATCACGCGCTGCAGGTAGTTGGCGAAGATATGGCCGGGGCCGGCGATGCCCGGATGCTGCAGATTGGCGTACTCGAACTGCACGTCCTCGATCAGCTTGGAGATGATGAAACTGCCGTCCGGCTTGACGATCGCCTGGTTGTTGTAGCGCTGCACCGCCGAACCGCGGAATCGCAGCTTGTGATTCCAGATCACCTCGGCACCGGTCTTGGGGATCGGGAACGGGAATCCCAGTTCGGCGCCGGTGAGGTCGTCGCTGCCGCTGAGCACCGCACGCGTGGCATTGGCAATCGTGGCCTTGTTCACTGCGTCGGGGAAGAACGCATTGCGCACGCTCGGATACACAATCATCTTGTAATCCGGGTAGGTCTTGAACATCGCTTGCTGACCTTCCGACAGGTACTTGCTGTACTGCGCCATGTTGCTGGCGGTGACCACATACAGCGGCGTCAGCAACTCGGCCGGTGTTTTGCCAGGCACCTTGTAAGCCAGAAAATCCTTCACATAGCTCGGCATGTAGCTCAGCATCAGATTGGCGCCGGTATTTTTGGTCTTGGCGTCGGCCATTGAGGCCAGCTGCAGCGCCTGGTCGATGCTGAAAGCCTTGACCATGCGCGAAACGATGTCCGGCTGTGTTCTGAGCTGGGTTATCACGGCGACGATGTCGGGCTCCAACGCCACCAGCTTCACCTGCTTCGACTCGACCTGGTTAAGCAGCCCGTCCACGGTCTTGCCGCGGCCCGCCAGCACCTTGTCGTAATCGGCCTTGAGCGACGGATCCGACGACAGCATTTCGCGGACCAGTTTCATCACCGCCTGGAACTTCACAGGATCGCTGTCCATGATCGACTGACCCAGCGCCAGCACCTGCTTGACCGCCTTGGGATCGGTGACGATATTGTTGATGTCACCGATCAGACGCTGACGCAGTGCTTCGAGCTGGGCGTGCGTGGTCTTGATCGCAGCCTCGCTGAACGCAGGGCGGCCGACGTACTCGGGAATGCTGCCGTCTGCGTTGCCGGAACGCTGGGCGCCGATATCCGTGAGGTCTTTGCCCAGATGCGCAGCCTCTCCGGGTGTGACTTTGGCCTGGGCCGTGGCCACTACACCCGAGAGGATCAACACCAGCGCGTATCCACTCTGCTTGATGAATTGTTTCATTGTCTTTCTCCTCCCAAATACCGATTTACAAACTGCGCCAAAGCCGATGACGACCAACCGCTGTGCCGATTTTGCCTGTATAATTTGTTATTATTTATATATAAATTATTATTTTTTATAAGTATTTATAACAATATTTTTCTGCGTCCATCTGAAAACAGCTGACAGCGGGTGACAAATAATTCAGCCACGAACCAATACAAACCTCCACTTGCGCCTGAACAAACAGTCAGTGCGATCGACTGTATGCGTCACTTCGTCATGCGCCTATGGCCGGACCGCCGGCATCTGCGGGCGCATCGGCAATCCGACTTGCAGGTAAAATGAATGCGCCTTTGACTTGAGTTGAACATGAGCACGCCCCCGATTTCTGCCCGCAAGCCCGTCGTCGTCGGCGAAAAACTGCGCGGCGCCGACAAGATGGCGCGCATCCCGATCAAGATCGAAGCGACACTGGAGCCGCTGCGCAAACCGTCGTGGATCCGCGCCAAGAGCCAGGCCACTCCGGAAGTCGCACGAATCAAGAAAGCCCTGCGCGAGAACAACCTGCACACGGTCTGCGAGGAGGCCAACTGCCCGAACCTCGGCGAATGTTTCGGCAAGGGCACCGCGACCTTCATGATCATGGGCGCGATCTGCACGCGCCGCTGCCCGTTCTGCGATGTCGCCCACGGCCGTCCAAACGTGCTGGACGAACACGAGCCTGCAAATCTCGCGCGCACGATCCGCGACATGACGCTGCGCTACGTCGTCATCACCAGCGTCGACCGCGATGATCTGAAAGACGGCGGCGCCGCGCATTTCGCCGCCTGCATCCGCGAGGCGCGCGCGCTGTCGCCGGCGCTCACCATCGAAGTGCTGGTGCCGGACTTCCGCGGCCGCATGGATCCGGCGCTGACCATCTTCAAGGACACGCCGCCGGACGTGTTCAACCACAATCTCGAAACCATCCCGCGCCTCTACAAGCAGGCGCGTCCCGGCTCCGACTACGACTGGTCGCTGGATTTGTTGGAGCGCTTCAAGGGCCTGCACCCGGAAGTACCCACCAAATCCGGACTGATGCTCGGGCTGGGCGAAGAGATCAGCGAAATCGAACAGGTGATGCGCGACCTGCGCGCGCACAAGGTCGATATGCTCACGCTGGGCCAGTACCTGCAGCCGTCGAAGCATCACCTGCCGGTAGCGCGCTACGTGCACCCCGATGAGTTCGAGCGCCTGCGCATCGTCGGCGAGCAGATGGGCTTCTCGCACGTCGCCAGCGGGCCGATGGTGCGCAGCTCGTATCACGCCGACCAGCAGGCGCACGGCGTCTTGCAGGACTGACATGGCTGTCGATCAAAGCAAGATTGAAAAATTCGCCGCGGTCTACGCCGAGGCCGCGCTGACCTGGCTCGACTCGGGCGAACCGCAGGCGCTGCTGTGGGACGGCAACTCGCACCGTTTCGACTTCCGCTCGCTGGACCTGGATGCGCCCGACGTGCCGGTGATCACCGTCCTCGAAGAGCATTGGGAACGGCTGATCGGCGGCGTCAACGAAATCATCGACCCCGAGTCCGCGCACTTCGACGCCGATGCACTGCGCCAGGAGATCGAGCACCGCATCACCGACGAAGGCTATGGCGAGCGCATCCTCAAGACTTTTCTCAAACGCCTGGAGCTGACGGCGCAACTCGCCGCCGAGGACGACATCGACCGTGGCACAGGCCCCAACAGCGACGGCGACACCGAATGAGCAAATCGCGAATGTGGTTGCTGTACCTGTGCATGGCGCTGGCCACCGACGGCCTGGCGCTGCTGCTGTCGTTCTGCATCTGGCGCGGTGGCTACGGCCTCGCTTTGGCACTGTTGCCGCTGGCGCTGGTGCTGTGCGGACGGCTGGTATTCGTCGCTCGCAGTTTCCGTTCCGCCGCGCGCCTGCGACCGCTGGCGCTGGCTGCGGCCTATCCGCAAACGCTCGCCGAACGCCGCCGCAGTTTCCTGCGCGAATTTCTCGCGATGTGGCGCATGTTCGGCGTGTCGATGCCGCTGCCCGGCTGCCTGCGGCGCAACGGCGCGGGTCTGCCGGTGCTGTTCGTGCACGGCTTCATCTGCAACGGTGCGGTCTGGCGGCCGCTGATGCGCTGGCTGTCGCGCGCCAGCGGAGCACCCCTGCGCGCGATCTCGCTGTACCCGGTACTCGGCAATATCAATGACTATGCGGCGCAACTCGATCGTGAGATCGAGGATTTCTGCCGCACTACCGGGGCGGCGCAGGTCATGCTGGTCGGCCACAGCATGGGTGGCCTGGTGATCCGCAGATATCTGCATGGCCACGGCGCGGCACGCGTGCGTCGCATCGTCACGCTCGGCAGCCCGCATCAGGGCGTCTACGTGCCAACTGACATGGCGCGCCGCGGGGCCAATCTCGGCCAGATGAAATGGCGCAGTGCCTGGCTGACTGAACTCAACGCGCACCAGGCGCAGGACTGCCCGGTGCCAATTCTCAGCCTGTGGTCGCCGCACGACAACGTCTGCTCGCCGCAGGACACCTCGCGTCTCGCCTATCCCAACGCACGCGAACGGGTGCTGCCCGGCGAAGGCCACGACACACTGCTGTATTCGCAGCCGGTGTGGGATATCGTGCTGGAAGAATGGCGCGCAGCCTAGAAATCCCGGATCAAGCTGCTGAACTCGCAACACTTGCTCTGGGAGTCCTGCGCTAAGCCAGTATCGAGCTGATCTCGAAAGTCTTGTGCAGCGCGCGGTGGATCGGACACTTGTTGGCGATGCCGAGCAGGTATTGCCGCTGCTCCTCGGTCAGCGTGCCGACCAGTTCGATCTTGCGCGCCAGGCGATAAGTCTTGTCGTCTTCATCACGCGTGATCTCGACGCGCACATCCACCAGCGGCCACTGCTTGCGCCGCGCCACCAGCATCACCGTCATCGCCGTGCAAACACCCAGGGCGGAATCGAGCAGGTCGTGCGGACTGGGGCCGCTGCCCTCACCCACCGGCGGCGGCTCATCGGCGATGAATGGCGGTTGCGCGCCATATTCCACCACCTGCGTGATTTTGCCGTCTGCCGCCTTGTGCACCTTGATCATGTTTTCTTCCTCAGTTCCAGTTGCCGCAGGCGCTCCGGCGTACCCACGTCCGACCAGCGGCCGGTGAAAAGCTCGCCCGTGACAAGACCCGTGTCCGCCGCTTTGCGCAACAGCGGCGCGAGCTTGAATGCGCCCGGCTTGCAGCCCTCGAACAGCGCCGGATCGAGGATCGAAATGCCGCTGAAAGTGGATTGCGGGCCGCGCTCGTTGATGCGCGAGGCGACCAGGCCGAAGTCGCCTTTCGGATTGTGCGCCGGATTGGGCACCAGGATGAGATGCGCAAGATCACCGTGCGCCAACCCGCGCCGTGTCCACTGCTTCCATTCACATTCGATGAACACATCGCCGTTGACGACCAGGAAAGGTTCTTTGCCCAGCAACGGCAACGCCTTGAAAATGCCGCCGCCGGTTTCCAGCGCGGGCCAGCCTTCGTGCGAATACTGGATACGCGCGTTCCAGCGCTTGCCGTTGCCCAGCACCGCCTCGATCTTGTCGCCGAGCCAGCCGGTGTTGATGACGAATTCGCGCACGCCGGCGCGCGACAGGTTTTCGAGATGATGCTCGATCAGCGGCTTGCCGCGCACAACCAGCAGCGGCTTGGGCGTGTGCTCGGTGAGTTCGCGCATGCGAGTGCCGCGCCCGGCGGCGAGGATCATGGTTTTCATTTCCTAATTATCCTCGTCCAGCCATCAATGGCGATACCGCATTGCACTAAATAAACCCCAGCCCGGCCATCCATGGCCGGGCGTTCGCCAGCGTGAATGTCCACCGGACATTCACGACAACCCTGGCTCACCCCAGTTCATCGAACAATCGCAGCAGGCTATCGAGTTCTGGATAACGCGTGGCAACCTCGCGCACGTAGCGCACGAAGCGCGGCGTGTCCTTGAGATACTGCGGTTTGCCGTCGCGGTAGTTGATGCGGGCAAAGATGCCCAGCACCTTGAGGTGGCGCTGCACCCCCATGAAGTCGAAGTCGTGCATGAACACCGAGAGTTCGGCCGGCACCGGCAATCCGGCGGCGCGCGCGCGTTCCCAGTACTGCCGCGCCCAGCCCTGCACCCGCGCTTCCGGCCATGACAGGAAGGCATCCTTGAACAGCGACACCACGTCGTAGCTGATGGGTCCGTATACCGCGTCCTGAAAATCCAGGATGCCCGGATTGGGTGTCGAGATCATCAGGTTGCGCGGCATGTAATCGCGATGCACGTAGACCCGTGACTGCGCCAGTGCGCGGCGCACCAGCAGATCCTCAGCCTCATGCAGCAGCTTCGCCTGCAGCGGTGAGGTTGCGCATTGCAGGTGGCGCCGCACGTACCAGTCCGGGAACAGCGCCAGTTCACGGCGCAGCAGGGCCTCGTCGTAAGGCGGCAACTCATCCGGCCGCGATGCCTGCTGCCAGCGGACCAGAGCACCGATGGCCTGGTCGAACAACTCATCGGCGTTGGCATCGTTGATGACGTTCAGGTAGGTCTGCGTTCCCAGGTCCGAGAGCAACAGAAACCCGCGTCCGAGATCCTGCGCGAGAATCTCCGGCGCATTCAGCCCGGCGTCGCGCAACAGGCCGGCGACATGCAGAAACGGCCGGCAATCTTCCTGCTGCGTTGGCGCGTCCATCACCACCCAGGAACGCTGCCCCTCGGAAATGCGGAAATAGCGGCGGAAACTGGCGTCAGCAGAGGCCGGGGCAAAAGCCGGCACATGTATTCGCAGTTGCGCAATAGCCCAGTCGCGGGCCGCGCAAGCGCGCGTGTCGGAGGCAGAATCGGTGGCGATCACGTCGGAGTCTGGAGTTTTTGATGTTCAAAACAGGCGCGTAAAGCTTACGCGCAGACCGCCTTGCGCCGCAAAACCATGGTGCGAGGGTTTACCTGACGGCTGCGAATAGCAGAAAATCAGCGCGGCCCGCACCGGGCATCCCGGAATTCCGCGCTTGCCGTCTTTTGTCCAGAACCTCTTGCTGTTGCTGGTGCTCGTCGCCTGCTGCGGGTTTGCGCACGCATCATCGAATGGCCCGGCCGAGGCACCGATGTGTCCGCAACTCTATCTCGCCGGCGATCAACCGTCCGACGGCCCCACCGATGGACCGGTGGTGCTGACCGCCGACCACGTGGAACTGGAGAAGGACGGCCTCAGCAAACTGCTTGGATCGGTGCTGCTCAAGCAGGGCGGCAAGGAATTTTCTTCGCAGGCGCTGAGCTATGACGACCGCAAACAGTTGGTGCGGGTGCGCGCAGATTCCCTGTTCCGCACGCGCGAAATGGTGATCGAAAGCCACCAGGCCGACTTCGACCTCAATGCGCAGAGCGGCGCATTCAGCGGCACCCGCTTCACCCTGCCGGTACGCGCGGCGCGCGGCAGCGCCGACCGCATCATGCTGTTCAAGACCGGCACCGCGCAGATCGACAACGCCAGTTACACCACTTGCTCACCCAACTCCAACGCCTGGTACGTCAAGGCCAAATCGATCCATTTCGATTACAGCCAGGGCGTCGGCACCGCCAGCAACGCACGACTGGTGCTGGATGGAGTGCCGGTGTTCTATTCGCCGTATTTCCGTTTTCCGCTGGACAGCAACCGCCATACCGGCCTGCTGTTTCCGACCATCGGCCAGAGCATCAACAACGGCCTCGACATGCGCATCCCGCTGTACCTGAATCTCGCACCCAACTACGACGCGACGTTCACGCCGCGCTACATGTCCAAGCGCGGCATCCAGACCGACACCGCGGCACGCTACCTGTTCGCGCGCAACGAGGGCGATCTCGATTTCCAGTATCTCAACAACGATCTGTCAACCGGCCTGACGCGGCGCCTGATCGAATACAACCACCAGGGCCTGATCAACTCACGACTCGCCACCCTGGTCCATTTCGCCGATGTCAGCGATCCCAATTACTACAGCGATTTCGGCGGCAACAACCTTGATGCCAGTACGCTCACCTACCTCGACCGCAGCGCCAGCCTGACCTATCAGGCACCCACTGTCTACGTCATCACCGGAATGCTGCAAAACTACCAGACGCTGTCGACCACGATCCTGTCCGCCGACCAGCCCTACCGCCGTCTGCCGCAACTGCGTATTGACGCCACCAGCCCCGGCAGTCTCTACGACACGCGGCTCGGATTCACCGGCGAATACAACAATTTCGTGCGCCCGGACTCGGTCGACGGCCAGCGCGTCAACCTGCAACCCTACCTGCGCTACGCGCGCGACGACATCAGCTGGTTCAGCGCCAGCCAGCTCGATTTCCGCTACACCGGCTACCAGCTCACCAACACCGCCGCCGGCCAGCCGACGCGACCGTCGCTGGCACTGCCGGTCTACAGCGCCAGCGGCGGCCTGCGCTTCGACCGCCTCACCGGCGGCGGCAGCCTGCAAACCCTGGAACCGCAAATCGGCTATCTCTATGTGCCCTATCGCAACCAGGATGCGTTGCCGGTATTCGACAGCGGCGAGGCGGATTTCGACAGCACCCAGCTGTTTTCACGCAACCGTTTTTACGGCGGCGACCGCATCGCTGACGCCAACCAGGCGACGCTGGCCCTGACCTCGCGCCTGATGAATCCCGAAACCGGCACGATCTGGCTGTCCGGCAGCCTCGGCCAGATCTACCGTTTCACCGCGCCGCGCGTCAACCTGCCTGGCGAAACCGCGCCTGGCAACGGCGCCGCCGATTTCGTCGGCACCCTTGACTACCGCATCTCGCGCCACTGGGCCACTTCCAGCGACCTGCAGTGGTCGCCGGTGAGCCGCAACTTCAACCGCAGCGAACTGGCGCTGCACTATCAAGGCGACGAGCGCCAGCGGCTGGATCTGGCCTATCACTACCGGCGCGGCCTGCTGGAGCAGACCGACGCGATCGTGTCGACGCCGGTTTACGGGCCGTGGCGGGTGGCGGCACGCTGGCGCTATTCGCTGGCCGACAACCAGACCGTCGACACGCTGGCTGGCGTCGAATACGACACCTGCTGCTGGTCGCTGCGCACCTCCTACCGGCGCTTCATCGCCAACATCAACGGCCAGCGCGACAGCGGCATTTACCTGCAGCTTGAACTCAAGGGCCTGAGCCGCATCGGCACCGGTTTCGAGGGTCTGTTGCCGGCCGAGCAGGGCTTTTTGACGCAATGACCGCTGGCGCGCTTCCAAAAATGTGCAATCCGCTGTGTGTGCTTTCCTCCATGAAATTGTTTTATTATATAATATATTTATAAATTTATTTAATAAATACTAACAATGCAGTGCAACAACTACCGATAGCGGGTGGCGCCCTGCGCATACTCCCGGCACTAAAAAAACCCGGACGGAACCAACCAGCCTTGCGCACGTCTCAAGCCTGCTCACCGGCATGCTAACCTTGCGCGATTCCTGCATCCTTGATCCCATGAACAAGACACTGACCCGGCTGCTCGCCGCATCCTTCCTGTTGCTGACTGCCGCCGCCGGCGCGACGCAGATGCTTGATCGCATCATCGTCGTCGTCAACGACGGCGTGATCCTGCAAAGCGAACTCGACACTGCGATGGATCAGGCCCGCACCGAACTCAAGCAGCGCAAGATCAGCGACCCGCCGGAAGACGTGCTGCGGGCACAGGTGCTGGAACACCTGATTCTGGAGAAGCTGCAGACCGAGCGCGCCAAGCAGGCCGGCGTCACAGTCGATGACCGTGATCTCAACGACGTGATGAGCAGCATCGCCTCACGCAATGGCATGACGCTGTCCGCCTTCGCTGATGCGATGCGCAAGGACGGCCAGGATTATCTGGCGATGCGCGAACAGGTGCGCAACCAGGTGCTGATCAACCGTCTGCGCCAGAAGGAAGTCGAGAGCCGCATCGTCGTCACCGACCAGGACGTCGACCAGTATCTGGCCAGCGCCGGCGCCGACACCAATGTCGAATATCACCTGTCGCAGATTCTGGTCGCGGTGCCCGACGGCGCCAGCCCTGAAGTCCGCGGCAAGGCCCGCGCCAGGGCCGAGGATCTGCTCAAACAACTGCGCGCCGGCGCCGATTTCGCACAATTGGCGATCGCTCATTCCGACGGCCAGCAGGCGCTCAAGGGCGGCGATCTCGACTGGCGCAAACCGGCCGACCTGCCGGCCCCGTTCGCACAGGAAGCGGCCAAACTCAAGAAAGGCGAAGTCAGCGACGTGATGGAAGCCGGCAGCGGTTTTCACATCATCAAGCTCGACGACATTCGCGGCGGCGATGCGCGCCAGACCGTGACCGAAACCGACGCACGTCATATCCTGATCACAGCCAACGCGATCCGCGACGAAGCACAGTCGCAGGCGCTGATCCGCGATCTCTACGACCGTCTCAAGAAGGGCGAGGACTTCGCTACGCTCGCGCAAAAATACTCTGATGATCCCGGCTCCAAAAACGACGGCGGCGATCTCGGCTTCCAACCCCCGGGCGTGTTCGATCCGGTATTCCAGAAGGAACTGGACTCGCTCAAGCCCGGTGAGATCAGCGCACCATTCCACACCCGCTTCGGCTGGCATATCGCCAGCGTCGTCGCGCGCCGCACGCGCGACATCACCGAAGCCTCGCGCCGCGCACGCGCACGCGAAGCCATCGGCCAGCGCAAATTCGCCGAGGAAAGCGAAACCTGGCTGAGGCGCCTGCGTGCGGAAGCCTATGTCGAATATCGCATCAAGTCCGATGCTGACGCCGCGGAAGCCGCCAAATCCTGAGCGTGAGACGTGAAACGTGAGACCGGCATCCCGCGTCTGCTGATCACACCAGGAGAGCCCGCAGGCATCGGCCCCGACCTGCTGATCCGTGCCGCCCAGACTGCGCATGACGCGGAACTGGTCGCGGTCTGCGATCCGCAACTGTTGCAGCAGCGCGCCGCGCAACTGCGCTTGCCGCTGCATCTGGAGCCGGTACAGTTCGACTCGCCGGCCACCACCCGGACTCCGGGCCATCTGTGCATTCTGCCGGTCGCGTTGGCCGCTCCCGTGGTCGCCGGTCAACTCGACACGCGCAACGCGCCCTATGTGCTGGAGACGCTGACCCAGGCGGTGCGCCACTGCCAGTCGGGACATGCTCAAGCGCTGGTCACCGGACCGGTACAGAAAAGCATCATCAACGATGCCGGCATCGCGTTCACCGGCCACACCGAATTTCTCGCCGCGCTGACTGGCACGCCGATGCCGGTGATGATGCTGGTCGCCGGCAAGTTCAGGGTTGCGCTGGCGACCACCCATCTGCCGCTCAAGGACGTGCCCACAGCGATTTCCGCAGACACCCTGAGCGCGGTGCTGCAAGTGATGCACGCCGATCTCACGCGCCGTTTCGGCATCACACACCCACGCATCCTCTGTTGCGGCCTCAACCCGCACGCCGGCGAGAACGGCCATCTCGGCCGCGAGGAAATCGAGGTCATCACCCCGTTGCTGAACGAATTGCGCGCACAGGGCATGGACGTGCGCGGACCGCTGCCGGCCGACACCCTGTTCACGCCCAAATATCTCGACGACGCCGACGCCGTGCTGGCGATGTATCACGACCAGGGCCTGCCGGTGCTCAAGCACGCCGGCTTCGGCCACGCGGTCAACATCACGCTGGGCCTGCCGATCATCCGCACCTCGGTCGATCACGGCACCGCGCTGGAACTGGCGGGAACCGGACAGGCTGATCCCGGCAGTCTTGAAGCCGCCATCGCCGCCGCACTGGCGCTGCGCGCATGAGCCGCATCGCGCGCACGGCGCACGGCGAGCACGCCGCCAAGAAACGTTTCGGCCAGAATTTTCTGCACGACGCCAACGTCATCGAGCGCATCATCCGCAGCCTCAACCCGAAACCGCAGGATCACCTGATCGAGATCGGCCCCGGTCTCGGCGCGCTGACCGCGCCGCTGCTGCAACGTCTCGGCCACCTGCGCGTGATCGAACTGGACCGCGATGTGATCCCACACCTGCGCGCGACCTGTGGCGACAACGCCAATCTCGAAATCATCATGGCCGACGCGCTCAAGGTCGATTACGCCGCGCTGGCGCCTGCGGGTGAAAAACTCCGGCTGATCGGCAACCTGCCCTACAACATCTCGACGCCGATCCTGTTTCACCTGCTGCAATTTTCTGGCTACATCGCCGACATGCACTTCATGCTGCAAAAGGAAGTGGTGGATCGCATGTGCGCCGACCCCGGCGATGACGATTACGGACGCCTCACGGTGAC
The DNA here is from genome assembly GCA_050739895.1 of Stenotrophobium sp. Taxonomy (GTDB): domain Bacteria; phylum Pseudomonadota; class Gammaproteobacteria; order Nevskiales; family Nevskiaceae; genus Stenotrophobium. The sequence continues at coordinate 9,065 of JBOICK010000087.1, read as the reverse complement.
GCTGGCGGCGCGCGCCGAAGTCGCAAAACTTTTTACCGTCGGCCCCGGTGCGTTCACGCCCGCGCCCAAGGTCGATTCCGCCATCGTGCGGCTGGTCCCACGCCCGCCGCCGTTCGCGATCGACGATCTCAAGCAGTACGACCGCGTCGTCACCGCCGCCTTCTCGCAGCGGCGCAAGACCTTGGCCAACGGCCTCAAGACCCTGCTCAGCGCCGCCCAGATCAGCGCCACCGGCATCGACCCCGGCATCCGCGCCGAGCGCCTCAGCCCCGCCGAATTCGCGCGCCTGGCGAACGCCCTGCCTCTCCCCTCTCCCCTCGCGGGAGAGGGGTTGCGAGGGCATGGATGCCCGAGGTAGGGCAACGCAGGACGCGGTTGCCGGGGAAGAGGGGGAAACCCAGCCCCCGGAAAACTGATTCACCCATCGGCCCCGCTGCACCGCCTACCCGCCACGGTCGCCACACCGACGGTTGCCATGCCATCATGCTGCCCATCAGCGGGAGCGGCCATGCGCAGAACCAAGCCACGCCAGAACGGATCCAGGCCCACGGGCCGGCAGGCTGGTGCCGTCGCGGTTTTCGTCGCAATCTCGCTCGTCGCGATTCTCGCCGCAGTCACGCTCTCGATCGACATCGGCCGTCTGTATTATGCGCAGCGCGACCTGCAGCGACTCGCCACGCTCAGCGCCTTGTCCGCCGCGCAACTGGTCAGCGGCTGCGCCAACGGCACGCCAGGCGATATCACCGCCGCGACGGCTGAAGTCAACACGATCATCGCTCTGAATAACCCGGCCGGCACCGTCATCGGCACCGCCGGCGTCAACGGCTCGCCCTATGTGGAACTCGGCACCGTCAAGACCGCGACTGACGGCTCCGGCCTGCGTGGATTCAAACCCTTGACCGCCGGCGACCCGAATATCGACTCGGTGCGCGTCAATCTCTCCGCCACAGCACCCTCACGCCTGCTTCCCCTATTCGGCGCGGGCGGCGGCAGCACGCTTTACGCATCGGCCACGGCAACGCAAAACGCACTCGGCAGCCTGCGCGTCGGCAGTGGCGTGGCTGCGCTGAATGGGGGGCTGCTGAACAGTCTGCTGTCGGGATTGCTGGGCGGCAACGTCAATCTCACGGTCGCCAATTACAACGGCCTGGCCAACGTCAATGTCACCGCCAGCCAGCTCGCGACTGCGTTGGGCATCAGCGTGACCGACCTGTCCGATCCGACTACGTTGAACAAAACCGTGCTGCTCGGCACCGCCCTCAGCGGCCTGACCGGCGCACTCAGTGGCGGCGTGGTCGATCCGCAGGTCATCAGCACGCTGCAAACCCTCGCAGGTCAGGCCAACAATACAACGCCGATTCCGCTCGGCAGCATCCTCAGCCCGGTGGGCAACGTCGCCGGCGACGTGCCGTTTGCGAATCTGCAGGATGTGCTGATGGCGCTGGCTTTTGCATCGCAGTCGAATGCCGCCGGCGGACCGCAGCCGATCCAGTTGAATGACCCTGCGCATCCCACCCAGCCCTTGATACAGCTGCCGGGTGTCGCCAATGTCAGCGTTTTCGCCAAAGTGATCTCGCCCCCTACGCTCAGCGGACTCGGGCACGCAGGCGCGCTGACCGATCCGGGCACCGCACAGGCCAGCACCGCTCAAGTCATGCTGATGATCCGCATCGATGGCAGCGGCGCTGGCAATCTGCTTTCGCTGCTGAATCTGATCAATATCCCGTTCGTGGCACAGGTCACGGCCGTGCCGAACCTCAAGATCGGCATCGATGTCGGCGTGGCAAAAGCCACTGCATGGCTCAGCAGCCTGGCCTGCCCGAAAAGCGGGGTCAACAACGGCCTGCCGATCGCCGGCCCGTCAGTCAACACCGCGCTGGCGACCGTCGCCGTCGGCACCTACAACAATCTCACGGATGCAATTCCCGTCGGTCAGACGAGCGCATCCATCCCCTTGGCCAGTGTCACGCTGCTGGGTATCCCGCTGGCCAATCTGGCGCTGGCCATCAGCTCGACCGTCGGGGCGACGACACCTGTCCTGAACCCCGTCAACCAATTCAACCAATGCAACCACGGAAATTTGCCCTCGGTTTGCGACAACACCGGCCCCCCGGACAGCAGCTCGGCCACTACCATCTACCGCGCTTTGGGCGCACCGGGAGCTCCCACCGTGCCAGCGCCCATTCCGGCAACCGAGAATCCACAGAATGCCTCCTCGCTGACCAGTATCGGCCTAAACCTGGGCCTGACCGGCGGCAATACCCTGGCGGGAGCGGTACTCGCGCCCATTACTGCCCTGGTCACGCCATTGCTGAACCTGGTCAATAGCGTTGTTCTGAGTACCGTGGTCAACCCCCTGCTGAACCTGCTGGGCGTTGGCGTCGGCAATGCCACCGTGACCATGGATGCCGTGACCGTTGCCCGCCCGGCGGTCACAGCCGAGTGCCTGCCCGGCGTGGCACCGCCACGCGGATGTCCCGTGGTGCCGTAGACGCAAGGCGATCAACGGTCGTGCTTCGGAAGGCGGGTTATGACCAAAGAGAATCACGCGCGACGCTGCGCTAACCCGCCCTACACAGGAATGTCGCGTGTAACATGGAGCCTGAGTTCCGGCCCTGAGAGGAGCGCACGATGAACAATCTCTACAGCCACATTCTGGCGGCAGTCGAAGTCAACGACATCGGCGAGCGCGTGTTGCAGCGCGCGCAGACACTGGCGCAGCTTTTCGGCGCACGGCTATCGGTGCTGCATGCGGTGGAGTTCATTCCGCTGGATGCGGGTGCGGCGATGATCGCGGCACCCGCCGACCTGGCACAGCAACTGGAATCACAGGCGCGGACGCAGTTGCTGGCAATGTGTGAGAAATTGCAGATTGCCGAAGCCGCGGTGCAGGTCGTGACCGGCGGCGTGGTGGCGGAAATCCTGCGCAGCGCCAAGGCGCTGGGGGCGGACCTGGTGGTGGTCGGCCATCGCCCTCACAGCGGGCTGGCGTCACTGTTTTCGTATACCGATGAAAGCGTGGTGCACAAGGCGCGCTGTGATGTGCTGGCGCTGAATATTTAGCAGCAATGACGCTTGATGATGCTGCGTTTCATCCGGGCTATGCTCAGTCCGATTTTGATAGAGCCTCGCAGAGCGAATCGCGATCCGCCTTCCGGGTTTAGTGCGAACCGCCACCACCACCGCCTCCGCCACTGCCAACGAAGCTCGCGCGATCGAATTGATCCGGTATCGGCTGCTTGAAGGTATTGAGATAGCGGCCATAGATCAGATCCGAAATCTCGCCGGGCAGCGGACGCACGGCGTTGACGCTGGCGCTGTTGCTCTCCTGCAGCGCAGTCCAGGCCCGCACTTCATCGCCGACATGGTAGGGCGCATCGGCATCCTGGCCGGCGAGCGCGGACAGCGGCAGCAGCAGCGCAGCCATTACGAAAGTTGCTTTCTTCATTTCACACCTCCAGCCCCGACGGGCCCTGTTTGTGCAATTTCCTGCGCCTGACGGCGCGCTTCGGACAGTTCACTTGCACTGACGTTGCTTTCGCGTGCCATGCGGTTGGCGTTGGCGTCGTCGTGCGTGATCAGCAACAACACGATCAGGTTGTGCCGCGCCAGCGGATCATGCTGATCCAGTTCAGTCGCCGTCGCCAACTGGGTCAGCGCCTCCGTGTAGCGATGCGACACCATGAGCGCATAGCCTAGATCATTGCGGAACTGCGCGTTGGTCGGTTGCAGATGCACGGCCCATTGCAGTTGCCGAATGGCCAACGGCAGGTTGTTGGCAGCATTGATCAGCCCCAGGCCGTGGTAGGCCTGCGCCGCATATTCGGTCTCCGCCAGCCCCTGATAGAGCCGCGCCGCCTCCGCGGACTGGCCCAGCTTGCGCCGGGTTTCGGCCTCCAGGAAACGTAGCTCGCGGGTATTGCCGCTGCGGCGTTGCACATCCTGGATATGCGCCAGCGCCGCGTAGTACTGGTGCTGTGCGAGCATGTCGCGGATCAGGTCGGTATGCACCTGCGGACTGTCTTCCGCGGCCGCGCTGTCGCCACCGACGCGCGATGGCAGTGCACAGGCCGACAGTAATCCCAGCACCACGCCCGTCAACAGTATTTCGCGCAGCGGCAGCAGCACCCGCTGTGCGCTAATTGCCGTTCGAATATGTTTTATTTTATTTATAAAAAACATAATTAGTAAATATTTATTAACATTATCCTGGCACTACGCCAAGACAGCGGAAGGCACTTGCGCAGGACATTCCGACACGGACGCGCCGTTGGCAGTCTCAATGTCCATTGACCTTGCTCAGCGCGCGGATGATCGACAGGAACGCCGGCCCGGCGACAAAGATCAGCAGTGCCGGAAAGAAGAACAACACCATCACCACCGTCATGCGGCCGGACAGGATGTTGACCCGCTCGCGCATATCGAGACTGCGCCGCTCCTCCAGAACACCGAGCATTTCCAGCAGCGGTCCGCGGATTTCGCCGCCGTAGCGATCGACCTGCCGCAGCACGCCGAGCACGCCGGTGAGATCGGCCACATTCATCGCATCGCTCATGTTCTTCAGCACTTCGGAAATTTCCGCACCGGCTTCGAGCTGACGCAGTGCCAGTTCAAATTCCTTGCCCAGTTCCGGCAGTACGCCCTGACCTTCGCGCACCAGGCTGCTGAACACCTGGCGCAGCGACAGTCCGGCCTCGAACAGCATCACCAGCAGATGGATGAACAGCGGTACTTCGCTCTTGATGCGGCCGCGCCGTCCCTGCGCAACACCACGCAGGATCCAGCGCGGCAACAGGAACGACAGCGCGCCAGCCGCGAACAGGACCAGGATGATATTGAGCGGGGCATGCAGTTTCGCCGGGCCGAAGAACCACAGCCCCACGACCAGCAGCAGCATGACCAGCGGCAGCGCGACCTGGAACACATACCACACCAGCCGCGATTCGCTGCTGCGCCAACCGGCCTGCAACAGCAGTTGCGCGCTCTCGTTGTCGGAATCGACCCAGCCTTCGATGACCTTGCCGCGCCGTGCCAGCGATTGCAGCAGCGGGCGTTCGCCGCTGGCGCCGAAATTATCCTTCGTCGGCGCCGCCTCGGGCGTCAGCCGGCTCTGCAACTGCTGCTGGCGCCGCTGCCGTGACACCAGCACCACCACTACCAGGATCGCCAGCATGCCGAACACCACGGCCAGCGCGACCACACCGGCAAACAGATCGGGACTCATGCCGTATCCTCGGTCGATTGCATCATGCGCCATAGCACGAAGATGCCGCTGACCTGCAGCACCGCCGACACAATCAGGGCGATGCGCCCGCTGGTGTCGGCCCACATGTTGGCGTAGTAGGCGCGGTTCTGCACCGCGATGAACAGCGTGATGCCGATTGGCACCAGCGCCAGTACCACCGCCGAGAACCGTGTTTCCGCGGTCAGCGCGCGCAATTCTCGCGCCGACATTTCACGGCCACGGATCGCCTGGATCAGGCTCTTGATGATGTTCTTGAGGCTGCCGCCGAACTTGCGGTTGACCGACGCCGCTAGCGCCATCACGCGGATGTCGCGCAGCTTGTGGATTTCGCCCATTTCCATCAGCACATGCTCGATCGGCGCACCCAGGCGCACCTGCCGGCCGACGCTCATGAACAGCGGCTTCAGCGGCTCCGGACTCTCGCGCGCCGCCGCCGCCATCGATTCTTCCAGCGTATTGCCGGCCGCCAGCACGCGCATGGTGCTTTCGAGGAACGCCGGCAACTGCTCGATGATCTTGTTGCGGCGCATCGCCGCCTGCCGCGTCAGCAGCACGAAACCGGTCGCCACCACAACTCCGATCACGAACGATCCGGCGAACCAGCCGAAGATCACCAGCGTCAGCGGCACCATCGCCAGCAACACCCAGAGGATTTTGCGCACGGTCGCAACCTCGACCTCGGAGCCCGAACGCCAAAGCAGGTGACAGGTCCAGCGCAGCAGCGGATTCTTCAACTGCTTTTCGCGCGGCACGAATCCGGCAAGGCTTGCGGTTTCTTCGGCGCCGCCTTGCACGCGGCTGCGCAGTTGTTCGTCCTGACGGCGCTGCTCAGTTCCGGCGCGCACAAATACGGTGATGCCGACACCGGCCAGCAGCAGCGCGGCGAGGAACACTACGAGCGCGGCGATCATGCCGCGCTCCGCAGGTCGGCATGCACGTCGCTGTCAACGTCATAACGGAAAATCTCGCGCAGATTCAGGTCATGTCCGGACAGGCCCCGCAACTCGCTCACCGACATCAGCCGGCGGCGGCCGTCAGTCAGTCGTGCGACATGCACCAGCAGGTGAATGGCGCTGGCAACCTGGCCGCGAAACGTCAGCTCGCTGCCGTTATAGCCGGCAAATCCCGCCAGCAGTTCCAGGCGGTGGACGGCGTCGTGCGTACTGTTGGCGTGGATCGTGGTCATCGAGCCGTCGTGGCCGGTGTTCATCGCCTGCAGCATATCCAGCACTTCATCGCCACGCACTTCGCCGACGATGATCCGATCCGGGCGCATGCGCAGCGCGTTGCGCACCAGGTCGCGCGCCGTCACTGCACGCTCGCCCTCGAGGTTCGGCGGCCGCGTTTCCAGCCGCACCACATGACTGTGACTCAGGCGCAATTCTGCCGCGTCCTCCACCGTGATCACGCGCTCGCCCGGCGGTATCCATTGCGACAGCAGATTGAGAAAGGTGGTCTTGCCGGAGCCGGTGCCGCCGATGACGATGAGGTTGGCGCGGCTCTCGACACGCTGATGCAGGTAATCGAGGGCTGCGGCGCTGACTGTGCCAGAGCGCAGCAGATCGTCCGGAGTCAAGGCGGTCTTGCGGAATTTGCGGATCGACAGGCAGGGACCGTCGAGCGCAATCGGCGGAATGATCGCGTTGACGCGCGAGCCATCTGGCAGGCGCGCATCCACCATCGGTGTCGATTCGTCGACGCGGCGACCCAATGGCGCGAGAATGCGCTGGATTACTCGCACGACATGGTTGTCATCAAAAAAACGCACCGGCGCGGTCAGCAGGCGTCCGTCGCGCTCGATGAAAACATGATTCGGGCCGTTGACCACGATGTCGTTGACGCTGTCGTCGTCCACCAGCGACTGGATCGGACCGAAGCCCATCAGTTCGTCGCGCGCATCCCGCGCCAGCGCCTCCGACTCGCGCTGACTCACCGGCAGGCGCTGCTCCATCACGTAGCGGCGCATCTGCTCGGTGACGAAACGCTCCATCTTGGCGGCATCCCAGTGATCGACATCGAGATTGCGCTCCTCGATCTGCTGGATCAGATGCCGATGAAACGTGCTCTTGAGTTGCTGATACTGATCAGTAAGCTGGAAGCGCGTGACCTGTTCGGCATTACCCTGGCTCATGCGTGCCTCCGCGCCGCGAAAGGCGGATCACGATCCGCCCTACGGTTCTGTGCGAGCCGTATCGTGCGATACCATGAACGCTGCCCGAGTAGGGCGGAATAGCGCAGCGTCCCACAGGGATTTCCTTCGGGCATATTCCGCCTTTCGGGGTTTCTTGCGATTTCGACCCGGCCGTTCAACTGAACATCCTCGCCAGCAATCCCTGCGGCGCCGCAGCCGCCTGACTCGTGCCTGCCAGCAGCGCAGCGGCCAGTGCGCGCACTTCCGCGCAATAGACATCCTTGGCGGCGACGGTGAACATCGGCTCTCCGGAATTCATCGCCTGAATGTGATTCATGCGTTCGCCGCCAAGCGTGGCAAGTAGCGGCAGGTCGAGTATCTCCGCGAGATTCTGCGGCTCCAGGCCCTGCCGGCGATGGTAGCCGTTGACCACCAGTGCGGCGCGATCCAGCGAACAATCATCAAGTCGCAGCGCGCGCAACAGGTATTTGTTGTGGCGCGAATTGATGATCGACTGGTCGGTCAGAAGCAATGTACGGTCGGCTTGGCCGATGATGCCGGTCATGCCCGCCAGCGGCAGGTGTCCATCGAACGCCACCACGATATGGCTGAATAATCCGCGCAGCACCTGCAGCAGCTTGAGCAGTTCTTCGACATTGATCGGTGGCGCGCCAATCAGGTCTTCCGGCAGGCTCAGCACATAGAGCCCACTGGCATGCTTGGGAAATGCAGTATCCACCAGCGTCTGGTCACAGCGATAAACATCGTTGATCGCGTCGAGCACGCCGTAAGGCTGGTTGAGATTGAGAAAAATTGCCGCCGCGCCCGCCGGACATGCCACGTCCACCAGCAGCACGCGCTCTGCGCCACGCTTGAGATTCTCGACGAAGGCCAGCGCGAGATGCTCGGCGGTATATGCGATAGCCGCAGTCGGATTGCCGGACATCACCGCAAACAGCTTGCCCGGCTTGCGCGCCGCATTGCCGCCACCCGCCTGCGCCGAACGGCGCAACAGTTTGCCGAGCAGTGCGGCGACATTGGCATCGTCGCGCCGCAGCACGAAAAAATCCCGCGCACCGGCGCGCATCGCCGCCAGCACCATGTCGGGATTATTGTCCGCGCCGACTCCGGCAACCGGCAGTTCCGGCATGCGGTCGAGAAACCGCTCGACCAGGCTGGCGCGCTGGGCCGCAATACCAGCCTCAAATTCAAAAAAAACAATATCCACCGACCCTAGCGCCTGCACGCGACCGATAAGATCCTCCACGTCCATCGGCTGAACCTGGGTGAACTCGACGCCCTCGGCGGTATTCCTCAGCCAGTTCACATACGCTGGATCGTTGGCGACCACTGCCGCCTGGGTCTTCATGGCTGGCACGTTTTACTTGCTGAACCCGGTATCGAAATTGCCCCGCTCCAGGAACATCGTACGTGCGAAGCTTGGATCGTAATGGTCGTAGCGCGCGCCGGGCAGCGGCGGCAACTGTGCGTCACGCGCCAGCGGCCGCACCAGATGCGGCGTCACGATCATGATAAGTTCCTTGTCCTGACGATTGATCGAGGTGGACTTGAAGAACGCGCCCAGCACCGGCAGGTCGCCCAGCCACGGCACCTTGTTGACGTTGTTGACCAGGTTGCGGGAAACCAACCCGGAAATCACGAAAGTCTCGCCGTCACCCAGCTCGACCG
>JBOICK010000086.1:0-16306 GCA_050739895.1 Stenotrophobium sp. | reverse complement strand
CCTTGATTCCGGACTTGTGAAGCAGTTTGCACATATGTGAGCCGATATATCCGGCACCACCGACGACCAGGACATTTTTAAATTTCATTGGGTAAATGGATGTTTTTATCGGCTGATTCGGTTGAAGGCTTGAAACGGAGCAGTGCCACATGGGATTCATCATTCAGAATCCGAAAAATTCAAGCTACTGCTAGATTTTGAAGATGAACTGCCTGCTAAAGGCTGTCCGGTCATGATACAGCCGCGCCTCATGTTCAGACGATTTTGACGATAAATCCAGAACCGTAAAAATACCGGGTTGCGGCTCAAGCAAATATCGACGCATAAAGCCCGGTCTAAGCTGCGGTGGTGGCATCCGGTATCGCGCCGCGTTGTTTGCGGAAGCAACCCTGAAGCCACCCAAAATGTGAACGGCTATAAAATGTCATCCATGGCCGACTTATCTCCCTCTTCGCAGCCGCTGTCCCGCATCCGTATCGTGCTGGTGGCGACCCAGCATCCCGGCAATATCGGCGCTGCGGCGCGGGCGCTGCACAATATGGGGTTGTCTGAGTTGGTGCTGGTCAACCCGCGGCACTTTCCCGATGAGCAGGCTACCGCGATGGCCTCCGGTGCACAGGCGCTGCTGGAGACCGCGCGGGTGGCGCAGAGCCTGGATGAAGCGGTCGCCGATTGCGCCTGGGTCGTGGCCGTGTCGGCACGGCCGCGGCATCTGGGCGATGAGCCGCTGACGCCCTGGAACATGGCGGCGCGTGCCGTGGCGATGCCCGCTCCGCACACGGTCGCGCTGGTTTTTGGCTGCGAGCGCACCGGCCTGACCAATGAGGAACTGGAGCGTTGCAACGCGACGACCCGGATCGACGCCAATCCCGAATACAGCTCGCTCAATCTGGCCCAGGCCGTGCAGGTGATGGCCTATGAACTACGCAAGGCCGCGCTGCCGGAGGTGCCCAGCGTGGCACTGAAACTGGGGCATCCGTGGTACGCGCCGCCGAGTGCGGAGGAAATGGAGCGGCTTTACGAGCATCTGGAGCGGGTGCTGCGCATGACCGGCTTTCTGAATCCGGCCAATCCGCGCGTGCTGATGCGGCGGCTGCGCGTGCTGTTCAACCGCGCACAGCCGGATCGCAATGAACTGAACATGCTGCGCGGCATTCTGACCACGGTGGAAACTCCGAAAGTCCGCACGTCGCGACCTAAACGAACCGCCAAAAGCACTCCGGTCGAGCCCGGAGACTTCCCCCGCTCTCCAGCAGATCTGGCGAAATAATTTATAAAATATAATACATTTATAATAACTGTAAATATAATTAAACACATACAGACGTTCTCGCAAGAACAGTGGGTAATTATGACCATGCTAATATGACCGTATTGCCTCGGCAGGTCATGGGTTATGAAAACCAAAATTTCAAAATCGCAATTCAAGGCGCATGCGCTGGAGATTTTCCGCCGGATCGAGGTCACCGGAGAGTCGGTCATCGTCACTGATCACGGCAGCCCGGCGGTGATCGTCAAAAAATACGATGTCCAGGTCTCCGATCCCCAGGTGCGCCTGAAAGGCTCGGTGTTGCGCTACGACGCTCCGTTTGATCCGGTGGCCGATACAGAGTGGGAGGTATCGGCTTGATCGTTCTCGACACGCATGCATTGCTTTGGTGGGTCACTGGCGATGGTCATTTTTCGTCTGCAGCCAGAGCAGCGGTCAAGCGCGAGCAGGCGGCGCGCGGCCAAGTCCTGGTGTCGGCGATCACGGCTTGGGAGATTGCCATGCTGGTGGAGCGCGGACGCCTGACGCTGACCATGGGTGTCGATGAATGGCTGCTCGCGGTTGAAAGTATCGAGTGCGTGTCGCTGGTGCCGGTTACGCCTCGCGTCGCTGTGCAGGCAACTCGCCTGCCCGGGGAGTTTCACAAAGACCCGGCCGATCGCCTGATTGTCGCTCTGGCGCGGGAGTTCAACGCGCCGTTGGTGACCGCAGATGGCAAAATTCGTGGCTATCAGTACGTCAAGTGCATCTGGTGACATGACCGCGCCGATTTTGGGGTGGCCTGCTGGCAAATCGGGCCGCGGGATTCGCACAAGACTACAATTCACTCTTCATTCGAGGCATTGCACCGACATGTTCCCCCGTATTCGCGAAGACATCCGTTCCATCCGGGAGCGCGACCCTGCCGCGCGTTCCACTTGGGAAGTGTTGACCTGCTACCCGGGCCTGCACGCGGTCTGGGGCCATCGGGTCAGTCACTGGCTGTGGGGCCACGGCCTGCAATGGTTGGGACGCTTCAATTCGCACCTGGCCCGCTGGTTCACCGGCATCGAAATCCATCCCGGTGCAAAAATCGGCCGCCGCCTGTTTATTGACCATGGCATGGGCGTGGTGATCGGCGAAACCGCGGAGATCGGCGACGATGTGACGCTTTACCACGGCGTGACCTTGGGCGGCGTCAGCTGGAACAAGGGCAAGCGCCATCCGCCGCTGGGCAACAACGTGGTCGTCGGCGCAGGCGCCAAGGTGCTGGGCCCGTTCCTGGTTGGCGACGGCGCGCGGGTTGGTTCTAACTCGGTGGTGGTCAAGGAGGTGCCACCCGGTGCGACCGTGGTTGGTATCCCGGCGCGCGTGGTGCTGGAGCACGTGCCTTCGGACCGGATGGTGGCAATGGCCAAGAAAATGGGCTTCGACGCATACGGTCTCAGCCGCGACATGCCCGACCCGGTGTCCAATGCAATCGGTGCGCTGCTTGACCACATCAATGTGCTTGACGAGCGGCTGGTGCGAGTCTGCAAGGTCCTGCATGACATGGATTCGCGTATGCCGGAACTGGAACTGAGCAAGCTGGAATTGCCCGATTTCTGCGCAGATGGCCCAGCGGCGCTGGATTCGCTGGCCGCCGCCGAATCCCGTCCGGCATCCCCGCCCAAAGCCGGTTGAGGCTGGCGCGTGCCAGTCTATTTCGACAACAACGCCACCACGCGCCTTGATCCGCGCGTGCTGGAGGCGATGCTGCCGTATCTCAGCGGGCCTTACGGCAACGCTTCCAGCCTGCATCGCTTTGGTCGTGCTGCGCGCGATGCGGTCGAAGCGGCGCGGGTGCAGGCGGCGGCGCTGGTCGGTGCGCAGGCGGGCGAAGTGATCTGGACCTCCGGTGGCACCGAGTCCAACAACCTGGCACTCAAGGGCGTCGCCGATACGGCAGCGCCCAGCCGTGTGCTCTACGGCATCACCGAGCATCCCGCGGTGATGGAAGCGGCCGAGGCGCTCAAGTCGCGTGGCTGGGGCGTGGAGGCCATTGCAGTCGACCATCAGGGTGTAATCCGCTGGGACGCGTTTGAGCAACAACTGCGTGCAGCACCGGTGAAACTGGTGGCCTTGATGCGCGCCAACAATGAAACCGGTGTGGTGCAGGATGTGGCCCGTGCGGCACCGATGGTGCATGCCGCCGGTGCCTGGCTGCATGTCGATGCGGTGCAGGCCGCCGGCAAGATTCCGGTGGATTTTTCTAGGCTGGGCGCCGACCTGATGAGCCTTTCCAGTCACAAGATTTACGGCCCCAAGGGTATCGGTGCCCTGATCCGGCGCGCGGAAGTGGAACTGGCGCCTCTGCATCATGGGGGCGCTCAGGAACATGGTCTGCGCGGTGGCACCGAGAATGTTGCGGCCATCGTCGGCTTCGGGGTCGCCGCTGAGATTGCGTCCCAGGAATTGGAACAGCGTATGACGCAGGCCCGCGCCCTGCGCGACCGCTTGGAGCAGGGGCTGCATGGCATGGCCGGCATCGAGATTTTCGGCGCGGGGGCCGAGCGTGCGCCCAACACCTTGCAGTTCGCGCTGCATGGCTACGACGGCGAAGCTCTGTTGATGAAGCTCGACCGCAAGGGTTTTGGAGTGTCCAGCGGCTCCGCCTGCGCTTCCGGCCGCGGCGAACCGAGCCACGTCTTGCTGGGCATGGGCATCACACCCGAAGTCGCCAAAGGTGCGATTCGCGTCAGTGTCGGCAAGGACAACACTGCGGCCGAAGTCGATCAGTTCCTGGCAACGCTTAAAGTGCTGAGTGCTAAAAACCCGACATGATCTCTTCAGCACTCAGCACTCAGAACCCAGCACTGATTTACCTGGACAATGCCGCTACCACGCCACTGGACCCGCGCGTCTTTGAGGCGATGCTGCCGTGGCTGCGCGAGGATTTCGGCAATCCGGCTTCCGAACATGGCCCAGGCTTGCGCGCACGTCGGCTGGTGGAGCAGGCGCGTGCGCAGGTCGCAGCGCTGCTCGGCGCCGCTGCTGAGGAAATCATCTGGACTTCCGGGGCCACCGAATCCAACAATCTTGCGCTCAAGGGTGCGCTGGAGTTCCGCGGCATTCGCGGCGGGCACCTGGTGACCACGCGCATCGAGCACAAGGCGGTACTTGATACCTGCCGCTGGCTGGAGACGCAAGGCACGCGCGTCACCTACCTCAAGCCCGACAGTCGTGGGCGCATCCTCGCCGAGCAGGTGATGGCGGCGCTGACGCCTGAGACGGCGCTGGTGTCGCTGATGTGGGTCAACAACGAGATTGGAACGATCAATCCGGTCGAAGCGCTGGCGCCGCACCTGCGCGAGCGTGGCATTCTGTTCCATGTCGATGCGGTGCAGGCGGCGGGCAAGCTGGCGATTGATCTGGCGACGACGCCCATTGATCTGTTGTCGGTTTCTGCGCACAAGCTTTACGGCCCCAAGGGCATCGGCGCGCTGTTCGTGCGCAAACGCCCGCGCGCACGGCTGGCGCCGCAAATCCACGGCGGTGGACATGAGCAGGGCATGCGCTCCGGTACGCTTGCGACTCACCAGATCGCCGGCATGGGTGAGGCGTTTCGACTGGCAGGGGAATGTCGGACGCAGGACAGTGCGCGCCTTGCCGGATTGCGCGACCAGCTCTGGAGTCGGCTGCAGACACTGCCACGGGTATACCTCAACGGCGAAGTGCTGGAACGCGCTCCGGGGATTCTCAACGTCAGCTTCGACGGCGCCGAGGGCGAAAGCCTGCGTGCAATGCTGGGCGACGTCGCGGTGTCCAGCGGTTCGGCCTGCTCCTCGGCGACGCGCGAGCCTTCGTTCGTATTGCGTGCGCTGGGCCGTGATGATGAGTTGGCGGGCTCGTCGCTGCGCTTCTCGCTAGGGCGGTTCACTACCTGTGAGGAGATCGAGCAGGTTGCCGCAAAAGTGATCTTCGCGGTCAACTGGCTGCGTGAACTGTCGCCGGTATGGAACACGAAAACATGATTCCGGAAAATGTTTTTGCTTATTCGGCCCCGGTCTGGCAGCGTTTTTCAGGCGCGGCTCATGCCGGCGCGTTGGACGGCTCGGATGTGATTACGGCCGAAGCCGGCAGTGCCGCCGTGCGTGCGCTGTTGCGCATCCAGGTGCGCGTGGCAGGCGGGGTGGTGCACGCCGCGAAGTTCCGAGCCTATGGCTGTCCCACCGCTATCGCGGTCGGCGAATGGCTGGCGGCGGGCCTGGAAGGAAAAACCGTTGCTGATTTGCGGGCGCCGGCGGTCGCTGAAATTCGCCGCGCGCTTGAAATTCCCGATGACCGGGCCCATTGTGCCCTTATGGGCGAAGATGTGATTCGCCAGTTGCTGAAGCAGGTCGCGCCATGAACATTCAATTAACCGAAAGCGCCGCACGGCGTATTACCGAACAGATCAACAAGCGCGGCAAAGGCGTTGGGCTGCGCGTCGGCGTGAAGAAATCCGGCTGCTCCGGCTACGCCTACACCATGGATTACGCTGACGAGATCAGCCCGGAAGACCAGGTATTTGAGAATCATGGTGCGCGGCTGGTGATTCGCAGCGAGTTCCTGTCACAGTTACAGGGCCTGACCCTCGATTACCAGAAAAGCGGCCTCAACGAATCCTTCAAGTTCCTCAATCCAAATGTCACCGCGCAGTGTGGCTGTGGTGAGAGCTTCGCGGTCTAGAAATCCCCGATAAGACGAGTTTCTATATAAATATCACATAAAATCAATAAGTAAATAATTTCTAGGCGATTGGATACAACTGCAAGCGAGGCTCCACGCGTGCTATCGCCTGGTAGTCTCGGTCGTCATGTAACAGGGAGACCCTATGCTCGATAGCCGTTTGTGAGATCAGGCAATCGTGCGGACTGCGCGGCGTAATGCCCTGCCAGCGGCAACGTGCATAGAGCTTGGCGGCACGTTCATAGGTGTCCAGCGAGTGCGCTGGGTATAAGCAGGGCAAGCCGACAAAATGCGAACGCAGCGCCTGCAACGCCTCAGCCGAGGAAGCACCTTGAAGTATCTCCTGATAGATCACCGGAGCCAGTGCCGCTTCGTCGTGATCCAGCAGGACCTGCAACTGGCGCACGACCTTCGTTTTGCGACCGCGCAGCAGGTCAATCCAGACCGTGCTGTCAACCAGGACCACGGTTCATATCCTTGCGTACCGTTCGCACGTCGTAATCTGGATCAATGTAGCCTTGTCCGGCAAGATCAAGAATGCGGCGCTGCCGGTGAGTAGTCACGAAATTCCGCAAGGCGACGTTGATGGTCTCACGCTTAGTGCTGACGCCTGCAAGTTTCATGGCTTCTGCCACAAGTTGGTCATCGAGAAAAATGTTTGTACGCATGAATACACCTCCTGATGTGTATTCTAAGCTTTCTAAAGTATTTCAGATATATAACGAAGCGCGTGTTGCGTTTCCAGTGCGACATCCTCTGGCCAACTTGATTGTTTACGACGTCTGATCAGGGAAGTTTCACCGTCAGCCAGTACGGCAAAATTGCCGCAGTGCGGCAATAAAGAATATAATTCCCCGTTGACAAAACCGCGTCCGGTCCCCGGGCTGCGATTCTTTTTCCTCTCGATTTTTAAGGAGTTAGCTGTGGCGGTTGAACGCACCCTTTCCATCATCAAGCCCGACGCCGTTTCCAGGAATGCCATCGGCGATATCTACTCCCGCTTCGAGAAGTCCGGACTGCGCATCGTCGCCGCCCGCATGAAGCACCTGACCACCAAGCAGGCGGAAGGCTTTTACGCTGTGCATAGCGAGCGTCCATTTTTCAGGGATCTGGTCAATTTCATGATCGGCGGCCCGGTCATGATCTCGGTGCTGGAAGGCGAGAACGCCGTTGCCGTTCATCGCGACCTGATGGGCGCTACCGATCCGAAGAAGGCGGCGCCGGGCACCATCCGCGCCGACTTTGCCGCCAGCATCGACGAGAACGCCGTGCACGGCTCCGACAGCCTGGAAAACGCGAAGAACGAGATTTCGTACTTCTTCCGCGCCACCGAGTTGTGCCCGCGCACCCGGTAAGCCATGGCTGAAACCGCGAGCACGCAACTGAACCTGTTCGGTCTCGACCGGGCAGGGTTGCGGGCGTGTTTCGCGGAGATGGGCGAGAAACCTTTTCGTGCCGACCAGGTGATGCAGTGGATCTACCGCCGCACCGCCGATGATTTCGACCTGATGACCAACATCAGCAAGGATCTGCGGACGAAGATGAAACAGCGCTTCGTCATCAAGCACCCTGAGTTAGTCGCCGAGCAGACTTCGCAGGACGGTACCCGCAAGTGGGTGCTGCGGCTCGACGGCGGCAACGCAATCGAGACCGTGTTCATACCCGAGGATGATCGCGGCACGCTGTGCATTTCATCGCAGGTGGGCTGTGCGATGGACTGCTCGTTCTGCTCCACCGCACAGCAGGGACTCAACCGCAACATGACCACGGCAGAAATCGTCGCCCAGGTCTGGTTCGCGGCCAGGACCCTCGGAGGGGATTTCCAGAACGAGCGCGTGATCTCCAACGTGGTGTTCATGGGCATGGGCGAACCGCTGGCCAATACCGCCGCGGTACTGCCGGCGATTCACATCATGCTGGACGACTTTGGTTTCGGATTGTCCAAACGCCGGGTTACCGTCAGCACCTCAGGCCTGGTGCCGTACATCGACCGGCTGCGCGAAGATTGCGACACGGCGCTGGCGGTGTCGCTGCATGCGCCCAACGATGAGTTGCGCAACCAGCTGGTGCCGATCAATCGCAAGTATCCGCTGGCCGAACTGATGGACGCCTGCCGCCGCTATACCGCCGGCAAGGACCGCAAGACCCATATTGTGTTCGAGTACGTGATGCTCGACGGCATCAACGATCACCCTGAGCACGCGCGGCAATTGTCGAAACTGCTCGCGGGCATGGCGGCCAAGGTCAACCTGATTCCGTTCAACCCGTTTCCCGAGACGCAGTACCGTCGCTCCAAACCCGAAACGATCCGGCAGTTTTCTGAAATCCTGCGCGCCAAGCGCATCATCACCACGACACGCAAAACGCGGGGTGATGACATTGACGCTGCGTGCGGGCAGTTGGTGGGCAAGGTGCAATCGCGCCAGAAGAACCGCCTGAGCGGCATTCCGGTGGTCGTGCAATGAGCCCGCACGCAAGAAGCCGACTCGCGACGATCGCATCCCCGCAAGCGGGGCCCCTGCTCCCTGCTCGCGTCTTCCTTGCTTGTCAGTTGGTCGGCAAGGTGCAATCGCGCCAGAAGAACCGCCTTAGTGGCATTCCGGTGGTCGTGCAATGAGCCCGCACGCAAGAAGCCGACTCGCGACGGTCGCATCCCCGCAAGCGGGGCCCATGCTCCCTGCTCGCGTCTTCCTTGCTTGTCAGCTAGTCGGCAAAGTCCAGTCGCGCCAGAAGGATCGCCTGAGCGGCATTCCCGTGGTGGTGCAATGAATTTAATAAAACGCCTGTTGCTGCCGATACTGGCATCGGCTCTGCTTGCCGCCTGCTCCAGTACGCCGAATGCGCCGCAGGGCGCGGATCTGCACGAGGCAGCGCGCATCAACACCGAACTTGGCGTGGACTACATGCGCCGCGGCGATGTGTCCACCGCGCTGATCAAGCTCAGGCGTGCGATTGACGAGAACCCGGATTACGCGCCGGCGCATTCGGCCATCGCCTATCTTTATGCGCAGCGCGGCGATGCCGGCGCGGCCGAAAAGGAATATCGCAAGGCACTGTCGCTGGCGCCTGACGATCCCAGCGTGCAAAACAACTTCGGTGTGTTCCTGTGCGCGCACGGCAAGCCTGACGAGGCGCAACGCTATTTCGCCGAGGCCGCCGCCGACCGCAACTACGCGACACCCGCTGCGGCATGGTCCAACGCCGGCTCTTGCGCGATGAACCAGAAGCAGCCGGATCGCGCCGAGGACTATTTCCGCACCGCGCTGAAGATCGATCCGCAATTTTCCGAAGCGCTGGCGCAGATGGCGGGCCTGGCTTACCAGCACAAGGACTATCTGCGCGCGCGCGCATTCATCCAGCGTTATGAAGCGGTCGGCAAGCCCACACCCAAGACCTTGTGGCTGGCGGCGATGACCGAACAGGCGCTGGGCAATACGGCCGGCGCGCATGACTATGCCAACCGTCTCAAGCTGAATTTCCCCGAATCCGACGAAGCTGCAAACATCAATCTCCAGTAACCATGAACACCGAAAAAATGCTCCAGACTCCGAGCGCCGAATCAAACGTGTCGTCATCCCAGGATCCTCAGCGCGCCAGTGCGGGCCAGCTCATGCGCGTTGCGCGCGAGCGCGCGCGGATGACGCCGGATGAACTGGCGACGCTCACCAAGCTGCCGCGCCACACGATTCAGGCGCTGGAGCAGGATGATTACGGCATTCTCAACGAGCAGGTGTATATCCGCGGTTACTACCGCAAGTGCGCCAAGGTGCTGGGTTTGACCGACAAGGAATTGATCGACGCCTATGACCTGATGGCGAAGCCGCAGGCGCCGGTACTGCCGTCGAAGCTGCGGCTTGCCTCCGGCGCCGAACTCGGCTCCGGCAGCCGCCTGCCGGTGGCGCTGGCGATCATCGCCGCGATTGTCGCGGTGCTGGTCTGTGCGTTCATGTGGTTCGCCCGTGGCGAGCGGCCGCTGCCGGCGTCGATAACGGCAAAAGCCGGTGTTACCGCAGCCATTACGCATGACCAGACCGCTGCGGCTTCGGTGACCGCGCCAGCGACGCCGGTCGGCGCTGAAGTGCCGGCGCCGGTTGCGCCAGCGGATGCCGGCGCTGCCGCAGCGCCAGCAGTCGCGCTCGGAACGGTCGCGGCGCAGCCGCAGGGCGTGCCCGCGCAGAAGCTGTCATCGTCGATTGCCACAACGGCCGATTCAGTCAATACCGCGGATGCCGCCGACGGAACATACACGTTGACCGTGACCGCTGAATCCTGGGCGCGCGTGAACGATGCCACCGGCAAAATACTGATCAACGGACTGATGCGCCCCGGCGACCAGAAAACCCTGAGCGGCACCGTACCATTCAAGGTGTTTCTCGGCAATGCGTCGGGTGTACGGGTAGAGCAGAACGGCAAGACACTGGACGTTTCGCGCTACACCGCCGCCGACACCAAAACCGCGCGATTCAGCCTGCCGCTGGGCGACGCGCAGTAGGGGCGATGCCCTCCGCTGACTTTATGCATGTCGGATAAATTGTTTTTATATATTTAATTTATTTAATATTGTGAAATAAATTAAAACGTAAATGCCGAAGCAGACCGCAACAGCGGATGGCCTGGGCGCGAGAAAATCGAGAGCTTGACGGGTTCATAGCATGGCGATGCAGAGTCACCACAAGATCCAGCGGCGCGTCTCGCGCCAGATTCGCGTTGGCCGCGTCGCGGTCGGCGGTGATGCGCCGATCAGCGTGCAGACCATGACCAACACCGACACCGAGGACGTGGCGGCGACGGTCGCACAAATCCGTGCGGCGATGAAGGCGGGCGCAGATATCGTGCGCGTCTCAGTGCCGACGATGGATGCGGCCCGCTCCTTCGGCAAAATCAAGAAAGAAGTGGGCTACGTGCCGCTGGTGGCAGACATCCACTTCAATTATCGCGTGGGTTTGGAAGCTGCGAAGCAAGGCGCCGACTGCCTGCGCATCAATCCGGGCAATATCGGCAACGACAAGAAAGTCGGCGAGGTCATCGCCTGCGCGCGCGACCACGGCATCCCGATCCGCATCGGCGTCAACGCTGGTTCGCTGGAAGGTGACTTGCAGGAAAAATACGGAGAGCCGACCTCCGACGCGCTGGTCGAATCGGCATTGCGACATGTCGAAATTCTCAAGCGTCACAACTTCGAGAATTTCAAGGTTTCGCTCAAGGCCAGTGAAATCTTCATGACCGTCGAGGCGTACCGCAAGCTGGCGACACTGATCGATCAGCCACTGCACCTGGGCATCACCGAGGCCGGTGGCCTGCGTGCAGGCTCGGTCAAATCCTCGATCGGTCTGGGCATGCTGCTGGCCGATGGTATCGGCGACACCATCCGCATTTCGCTGGCGGCCGATCCGGTCGAGGAAGTGAAAGTCGGCTGGGACATCCTGAAGTCGCTGCATATCCGCAATCGCGGCATCAATCTGGTCGCCTGCCCCAGCTGCTCGCGCCAGAACTTTGACGTGATCAAGGTCGTTGCCGAACTCGAAAGCCGCTTCGAGGAAATCGACGAGCCGCTGGATCTCGCGGTGATCGGCTGTGTCGTCAACGGCCCCGGCGAAGCGCGTGAAGCCGCCATCGGCGTGGCCGGCGGGCGGCCGAATTCGATCTACGTCGACGGCAGCATCCAGCACAAGTTCAAGAACGAGGAACTGGTGGACCGGCTTGAAGCGCTGGTGCGCGAGAAGCTCGCGGCGCGAAAAAAAGTGCCAGGTGCTGAGGACCCAGTGCTGAGTAAAAAAACTGATTTGCCGCCTTCGACTTAGCACTCAGCACTAAAAAGCATGGCCAATCTCTTCCAGTCCGTTCGCGGCTTTAACGACATCCTGCCGGCCGACGCCGCAATCTGGCAGCACCTGCATCGTAGCGCTGCCGAGGTCTTCGCCGCCTACGGCTACGGTGAGATCAGGCTGCCGCTGCTGGAGCACACCGAGCTGTTCAAGCGCTCGATTGGTGAAGCAACGGATGTTGTCGAAAAAGAGATGTTCACCTTCGATGATCGCGAAGGCCAGAGCCTGAGCCTGCGTCCGGAAGGCACCGCCAGTTGCGTGCGCGCCGGGCTTGAGCACGGCCTGCTGCACAACCAGCAGCAGCGCCTGTGGTACGCCGGCCCGATGTTCCGCCACGAGCGTCCGCAGGCCGGACGTTATCGCCAGTTTCATCAACTCGGTGTCGAGGCTTACGGTATGGCCGGGCCGGATGTGGACGTGGAGATCATCGCCCTGTCGGCGCGACTGTTTCGTCGCCTGGGGCTGCATGACCTGACCCTGGAAATCAATTCGCTCGGCAGTGCCGCCAGCCGCTCTCAATACCGCGCAGCACTGGTCACATTCCTGGAAAAACACGAAACCAGCCTCGATGCCGATTCCAGGCGCCGCCTGCACAGCAACCCGTTGCGCGTGCTCGACTCAAAAGTGCCGGCAACCAGGGAAATCGTGCGGGACGCTCCCGCGATCCTCGATCACCTTGATGATGAATCCCGCGCGCATTTCGACGGCTTGCAGCAAGGTTTGCACGATCTCGGCATCGGTTTTGTAATCAACAACCGCCTGGTGCGCGGGCTTGATTACTACACCAAAGGCGTATTCGAGTGGACCACGACCCGGCTTGGCGCACAGGGCACGGTTTGCGCCGGCGGCCGCTATGACGGCTTGGTCGAGCAGCTGGGCGGCACGTCAACGCCGGCAGTCGGTTTTGCCAGTGGCGTCGAGCGCCTGGTTCTGCTGCTAAAATCCTGCAATGCCCCGGTTCCAGAAGCCGCACCGCATGCATACCTGTGCTGGCTGGGCGCATTGGCCGAAAGCGCCGCGCGCAAGCTGGCCGAGGAGTTGCGCGATGCGCTGCCCGAACTGCGCCTGGTACTGCACGCCGGCGGCGGCAAACTTCAGGGCCAGCTCAAGCGCGCGGATCGCTGCGGCGCCGCGGTTGCCCTGATTCTTGGCGATGAGGAAACCACGGGGCGTCACATTCAAGTAAAATCCCTGAGGATAGATTCCCAGCAGGACCGTTGCAGCTGGCCGGAACTCCCGGAACGGCTCGAGGGTCTGCTGAAACTCGGAGCCGGAAAACCGGCCCGATCACCTGGCTGAAAAACGAGCAGAGTAAAGACCGTGGCGAATGATTATGACGAAGACCAGCAGATCGAACAGGTCAAACGCTGGTGGAATGAAAACTGGAAATCCCTGGCGGCCGGTCTGATCATCGGACTGGGCGGCATCCTTGGCTGGCAGGGCTATCAGCATTATCAGCAGAAACAATCCGCTCAGGCTTCGCAGATGTTCGAGGACATGAAGAATTTCCTCAAGGAGCAGAAGACCGATGAAGCCAATGCTCTCGGCGACCGCATCATCAATGAATATGCGCGCACACCCTATGCCACCGTTGCCGCGCTGAAGCTGGCGCAGCAGGCTGTAGAGCAAGGCAAGCTCGACGACGCCGCGAAGCGGCTGCAGTGGGTGATCGACAACAGCAAGGACGCCGGCATGGTGCCGCTGGCGCGCCTGCGCATGGCGCGTGTGCTGTGGCAGCAGCAGAAGCCGGATGACGCGATCAAGCAGCTTGAAGGCGATCACGGCGACTACGCGTCGCTGTTCGATGAACTGCGCGGCGATATCAAGCTGTCCCAGGGCGATCGTGTCGCGGCGCGTGCGGCCTATGAGAAGGCGCTGCAGGAAGCTGCGAATCCGGCGGCGCCGGAGCAGCAGAGCGGACTGCAGCGCAAGCTGGACGATCTGGCCGACGTGGTGGCTTCGTGAAATTGCTGCGCATCGCGCTGCTGACGCTGGCGGCGCTGTCGCTGGCCGCCTGCAGCAGCAGCAAGAACGTGCGCATACCTGCAAGCCTGCAGGACATTTCCAATCCGGCGCTGAAGATTCAAAAGCTCTGGAGCAGTTCCGCCGGCGACGGCAGCGACGATCAGTATTCCGGCCTGCAGATGTCGGTGCAGCCTGATGCGGTGTTTGCAGCCGATGTCGATGGCGTGATCTACGCCTTCAATCCGAAGAACGGTGACCGCATCTGGCGTGTCAAGACCAAATCGCGCGTGATCGCCGGACCCGGCGTCTCCGGCAATATGGTGCTGGTCGGCACGCTGGATGCGCAGGTGATCGCGCTCAAGCGTTCCGATGGCAGCGAATTGTGGCGCACGACTTTATCGAGCGAAGTGCTCGCTGCGCCCACCGGCGATGGCGATGTGCTGGTGGCGCGCACCGTCGATGGTCATGTCTACGGACTGGCCGCCGACAGCGGCAAGCAGCTGTGGAATTTTGACCGTACCGAGCCGAATCTGACGCTGCGCGGCTTGTCCGTGCCGCTGGTGCAGGGCGGCAGCGCCTTCGTCGGCCTCGACAATGGCCGCGTGGTGTCGCTGCGGCTGACCGACGGCCAGCCGGCATGGGAACAGGTGATCGCGATGCCGTCCGGGCGCACCGAACTGGACCGCATTACCGATGTTGACGCCGGACTGCTGGCAGACAACGGCAATATCTTCGCCGCAAGTTATGGCGGCGAACTGGCCTGTGTCGATGCGGACAGCGGCCAGGTGGTGTGGCGCCGGTCGATCAAGAGCTATACCGGCATGGCGCGTGCCGGCAAGCTGGTCATCGTCACCGACGAGAGCGGCGTGATCTGGGCGCTGGACGCGGCGACCGGCGCGGCGGCGTGGACACAGAAGGGATTGCTCTATCGCAAGCTGTCGCCGCCGGCGGTTCTCGATGGCAACATCGTCGTCGGCGACTATGAAGGCTACCTGCACTGGCTCGATCCGGTCGACGGCAGCATCATCGCGCGCACCCGCGCCGGCAGTGATCCGATCCGTGCCGGCATGAGGGTCATGGACGGCGTGCTGTATGTGATGAATGCCGACGGCAAGATCACCGCCCTCAGCACCAAACCGCGTTAGCCATAATATTCAAGCATGGAGGCGGGAGAAATCTCCCGCCTTTTTTATTGCGCTGGCACGTCCCGTCGTCCTGGCGGAGAATCCGCATTCATGAATGACAAGCTTCCCATCCTCGCGCTCGTTGGCCGGCCCAACGTCGGCAAGTCGACGCTGTTCAACCGCCTCACGGGTACACGCGATGCGCTGGTCGCCGACCTGCCGGGACTGACGCGTGATCGTCAGTACGGCTACGCCCAGTTCGAGAACAAGCATTTCATGGTGGTCGACACCGGCGGCCTGATGCCTGAAGCCGGAGATGCCCTGGCGGTGCTGGCCGAAGAGCAGGCGCAGGTCGCGCTGGAGGAAGCCGACCATGTGTTTTTTCTGGTCGATGCCGAAAAGGGCCGCATGGGCGCGGACGAATCCATCGCGCGCCATCTGCGCACCTTGAAGAAGCCGGTCACCCTGGTTGTCAACAAGGCGGAGGGTCAGGACCGTGTGACCGTGGCTGCGGATTTTTACGCGCTGGGTTACGGCGAGGCCAGCGCGATTTCCGCCACGCATGGCGATGGCATAAATGCACTGTTGCAGCAGACGGTGGCGAAGTTTCCGGAGACCGCAGCACCTGAGCGCCGCGATGATGGCACGGTTTGCGTCACCATCATTGGCCGGCCGAATGTCGGCAAATCGACCTTGATCAACCGCCTGCTGGGCGAGGAGCGGCTACTCGCTGCCGACCAGCCCGGCACCACGCGCGACAGTATCGCAGTGCCGTTCGAGTATGGCGGGCGGCCTTACACGCTGATCGACACCGCCGGCATCCGCCGCCGTGCTCGCGTCAGCGAGGTGATTGAGAAATTCTCGATCGTCAAGACGCTGCAGGCGATCGAGCGCGCCCATGTCGTGATTGCGGTGGTCGATGCACAGAATGACATCGGTGAGCAGGACGCGCGGCTGATGGGGCTGGTCGCACAGCGTGGCCGCGCGATGATACTCGCCGTCAACAAGTGGGACGGACTGGACCACGCCGACCGCGAGAAGGTGCGTTACCAGACCACGCTCAAACTGCCGTTCCTGGATTACGCACCGCTGCATTTCATTTCCGCCCTGCGCGGGTCCGGATTGGGCGAACTGATGAGCGACGTGCAAGCCTGCTATCTGGCGACCATGCGCGAAATCCCGACGCCGGAGCTCACCCGCTCACTGGAAAAAGCGGTGGAAGCACACCCGCCGCCGGCAATCATGCAACGGCGCATCAAGCTGCGCTATGCCCATCAGGGCGGCAATAATCCGCCGGTGATCGTGATCCACGGCAACCAGACCGACAAGCTGCCGTCGCACTACAAGCGCTATCTCGCCAATCATTTCCGCGCCGCATTCAAGCTCAAGGGCGTGCCGCTGGCGCTGCTGTTCAAGACCGGCGACAACCCGTT
>JBOICK010000085.1:0-21102 GCA_050739895.1 Stenotrophobium sp. | reverse complement strand
AACATGCACCGCGCCAAGGCCAACGGCCAGTACATCAACTCGATGCTGGCGCTCAACGAAGTGCTGCGCGACGGTTACGACGAGGCCATCACGCTGGACACCAGCGGCCATGTCGCCGAGGGCAGTGCCGAGAACATCTTCGTGGTGAGCGACGGCAAGCTGCACACGCCGGACCTCAACGCCTGTCTCGACGGCATCACGCGCCGCAGCGTGATCCAGCTTGCCGCCGATTTCGGCATTCCGGTGATCGAGCGGCGCATCACGCGCGACGAGGTCTATATCTCCGATGAGGCTTTCTTTACTGGCACCGCCGCCGAAGTGACGCCGATCCGCGAGATGGACAATCGTAGCATCGGTAGCGGCAAGCGCGGCCCCATCACCGAGAAGCTGCAGAAGGCTTATCTGGAACTGGTGAAGGGCGAGAATGACAAGTACGGCGCGTGGCTGAGCCACGTGTAGGCAGTGCTAAGTGCGAAGTTAAAGCAGAACGGCCATGCTTTTGCACTCAGCACTCAGCACTCAGCACTCAGCACTCGCATGAGGAGAAGCCACCGTGATCTCCGCCATCCCTGACTTCTCCAAATCCCGCGTGCTGGTGGCGGGCGACGTGATGCTCGACCGCTACTGGGTCGGCCCCACGTCGCGCATCTCGCCCGAGGCGCCGGTGCCGGTGGTGCAGATCCGCAAGGACGAGACGCGCCCCGGCGGCGCGGCCAACGTCGCACTCAATGCGGCGGCACTGGGCGTGAAGACGCATCTGCTCGGCGTGGTCGGCCGCGACGAGCCGGCGCGGCTGCTGGTCGAGAGCCTGGGCGCGAAGCAGATCGCCGCGAATTTCGTCGAGACCGGTGACCGCCCGACGATCACCAAGCTGCGCATCATGTCGCGCAACCAGCAGTTGATCCGCCTGGATTTTGAGGAGTCGCTGTCGGTGGCCGGTGCCTTCGACCGCGCCGCCTACCAGCTGCGCTACCAGATCGCGCTGTCGGATTCCGACGTGGTGATTCTTTCCGACTACGGCAAGGGCACGCTGGTGGACGTGGCTGGACTGATCACCGCCGCCCGCGCCGCGAACAAGCCAGTGCTGATCGACCCCAAGGGCAGCGATTACCGGTCGTATCGCGGCGCGACGCTGCTGACGCCGAACATGACCGAATTCGAGGCAGTAGTGGGCAAATGCCATGACGACGCCGAGATCGTCGCCAAGGGAGAAAAGCTGCGTGCCGAACTGGATTTGTCCGCGCTCCTGATCACGCGCAGTGAGCACGGCATGACCCTGATCCAGCCGGGTCATCCGCCGCTGCATCTGCCGACCGAGGCACGCGAGGTGTTCGACGTGACCGGTGCCGGCGACACCGTAATCGCCACTCTGGGTGCCGCGCTGGCGGCGGGGCAGGAGCTTGCGCACGCTTGTCGTCTGGCCAATCTCGCCGCCGGTATCGTCGTCGGCAAGATCGGTACCGCCACGGTTTCAGCCGCGGAATTGCAGCGTGTCGTCAGCCATCAGCATGAAAACGACAGCGCAGTGCTGGACGAGGATGAACTCGCAGGGCGCGTCGCCGAAGCCAAATCGCGCGGTGAAACGGTGGTGATGACCAATGGCTGTTTTGACCTGCTGCATGTCGGCCACGTGAAATATCTCGAAGCCGCACGCAGGCTCGGCGATGTGCTGATTGTCGCGGTCAACAGCGACGATTCGGTCAAGCGTCTCAAGGGCGAGAACCGGCCCCTGAACAAGTGCGAAGATCGCATGCGCATGCTGGCTTCGCTCAAGAGCGTCGACTGGGTGGTGCCGTTCGGTGAAGACACTCCGGCGCGGCTGATCGGCCGCGTGCTGCCCGACTTGCTGGTCAAGGGCGGCGACTACACGCCGGAGCAGGTCGCCGGATTCGAGGCGGTGACGAAGAATGGCGGCCAGGTGGTGATTCTGGATTTCCACAAGGGCTATTCGACCACGCGCCTGATCGAGCGTGCGCGCAGCAAGTGATTTGCCGCGCCCGCTCGCGATGTATTGAGTCGCGGGATTGTTATATTTCGTAAATTACTTTGTAAATAACATTACAAAATATAACAATACCTCATCGCCTTGAATTCACAGCGGGTCACAATCCCGCGCCGGGCACGGCATGAAAAACCGCATCAGAGTCATTTTTCCCATCCGTTCGCCATTCTGCGCTGACTAAGATCGTTGTGGAATTCGCCGAGGAACAGTTCATGTATGGAAGCGGACCCGTCTGGGAAATCCTGATCAGGAACGCGCTGGTGTTCGATGGCAGCGGCGTCGCGCCTGTGTCGCAGGATGTCGCGATTCGTGATGGCTGCATTGCCGAGCTGGGCGCGAACCTGCCGGTGGAAAACGCGCGCCACGTGATCGACGCCGCCGGCCACTGGCTGATGCCCGGCCTGCTCGACATCCACACGCATTTCGATCTGGAAGTCGAACTCGATCCCGGCCTGCCGGAAGCGGTGCGCCACGGCACCACCACCGCCGTAGTCTCCAATTGCAGCCTCGGCATCGCCTACGGCGCACAGCGCAGGAATGGCGATGACCCCATCGTCGACTGCTTTGCGCGCGTCGAGAATGTGCCCAAGACCGTGCTGCGCAAGGTCGCCGACACGGTGACCTGGAACGACTCGCAGGCGTATCTCGAACACTTCAGCCGCATCCCGCTGGGGCCGAACATCGTGCCGATGATTCCGCATTCGATGCTGCGCATCGAGGTGATGGGGCTCAACGATTCGGTTAACCGCGAACCGACCGAGGCCGAGCTGCGGCAGATGGAACAACTGGTCGAGAAGGGCATGCGTGAGGGCTATGTCGGTTTTTCGACCGACGGCCTGCCGTTCCACTATCTCGCCAACCGGCCGAATACACACAAGCAGATTCCGACGCAGTTCGCGCCGTTCGCCGAACTCAAGCGGCTAACGCAGATCGTGCGCGACTGGGGCCGCGTCTGGCAGGCGACGCCGCCCAAGGACGACAAGCTGGCGGTGTTCCGCAACTTCCTGCTGACCTCGGGCCGACTCTACAAGCGTCCGCTCAAGGTCACCGCCGTCGCGGCGATCGATGTCAGCACCAACCGCTCATTGCTCAAGCTCGGCCTGCTGATGACGCGCCTGCTCAACTCGAAATTCCTGCGCGGCCATTTCCGTCTGCAGGCGCTGTCGGCGCCGTTCAAGGTCTGGAGCGACGGCGTGATCACGCCGATCGCCGAGGAAGTGCCGGAACTGCGCCGCCTCAACGAGTGCGAACTCGAAGACCGCGCCGGCCGCCTGCGCATCCTCAACAATCCGGCCTATACCGCCGACTTCCGCCGCATGTGGTACCGCGGCAAGCGCGGCTTCAATCTGGCGCGCCTCAAGCGCTGGCTGCGCATGGATGACAACGTACTCACGCGCGAGCTGCGCGACATGACCATCGAGACCTGTCCGGTGCCGGACTGGAACGGCGAGACCCTGCAGGTGGTGTACGAGCGGCTGCGGCAATGGCAGGCGGGTGGGCAGGGCGGCGACAAACCCGGCGTCCCTGCCGCGTCGCAGCACTCGGACATCCTGTCCGTCGCGCGCAGCGAGGTCGAGCGCAAGGCCTTCGAGGCATTTCCGTCCGGCACCGATGACGATTGCGCGTTCTTTCTGCATCTGCTGCGCGCCTACGACACCGATCTGCGCTGGTGGACGGTCACCGCCAACCGCGATCCGGCGTTGACCAAGAAACTGCTGTTCGAGCCGCTGCTGCTGCCGGGCTTCAACGACAGCGGTGCGCACCTGACCAACATGGCGTTCTACGACGGTAACCTGCGCACGCTCAAATTTGCGCAGGAAGACGGCTTGCAGAAGGTCGCGACCGCGGTGCGCCGCCTGACTCGCGAACCCGCCGATTTCTTCGCCATCGATGCCGGCCGCATCGAAGTCGGCGCGCGCGCCGACCTGGTGCAGATCGACCCGGAAGCGCTGCGCCGTTACGAGCCGGAAGCCTGTATCGAATACGTCTACCGCGAGAGCTTCGCGCATCACCAGCTGGTCAACCGGCCTGATGGGGTGGTCGCGCGTACCCTGATCAACGGCTGTGTGGCTTGGGAGAACGGCCAGTACACACCGTTGTTCGGCCATGAAACCCTGGGGCGAGTGCTGCTCAGTCGCGAGCATCAGGCCACATCGCCACTCAGGCAGGCCGCCTGAGCGTTCACGCCGCAACGGCGGTCAATCACGGCATGGCTGCCGCGTGGCAGTTGCCGCCGTGACCTTCGGCGTTGGCGAACTGTATTCTCTGAGTTGCGCGCTGGCCTGGGCCATCGCCGTCATCCTGTTCAAGAAATCCGGCGAGAGCCTGGCGCCGTTCGCACTCAACCTGTTCAAGAACCTGCTGGCGCTGGTGCTGCTGGGTATCACCATCCTGCTGCTGCAGGGACCGGCGCTGCCGTCAATGCCGTGGCCGGCGCTGCTGTTGATCCTGCTGTCCGGGGTGCTCGGCATCGCGCAGGGCGACACCCTGTATTTCCATGCGCTCAATGCCATCGGCGCCAGCCGCATGGCGGTGGCACAAACCCTGTATTCACCGTTCGTCATTATTCTGTCGGTGCTGTTCCTGGGCGAACATCTGCATCCATTGCAGGTTGCCGGCGTGGCATTGGTGCTGAGCGGCATCACGCTGGTGACGTATGTGCGCGTGCGGAATTCGACAAGTGCGCGTGCCTTGCGCCGAGGGGTTACTCACGCCGCGCTGTCGGTGCTGTTGATGGCGATCGGCATTGTCATCGCCAAGCCGATGCTGGAGCGCTACGACTTTCTGTGGGTGGTGGAACTGCGCATCGCGGGCGGGCTGATCGGCATGGGTATCGAAATCCTGCTGCTGCGCCGCGCCGCCGCACTGGCTGCGGCATATCGCGGCGTGCGCCACTGGCCGCAGATCGTCGCCGGCGCGATCATGGGTTCGTATGTCTCGATGATCCTGTGGCTGGCGGGCTACAAGTACACCCAGGCCTATATCGCCGCCGTGCTCAACGAAATGGCCGCCGTGTTTATCCTGATTCTGGCGGTACTGTTTCTGCGCGAGCGGGTCGGAAAACGCCAACTGTCAGGTATTTTGCTGGCGGTGGCAGGGGTGATTCTGGTGGTGTCGAAAGCCTGATTCAGACCTGAAGTTATCGGCGACTTATGATAATTTGCCGCCCCTTAAACCCTATTCCGAGCCATATCTCTTGGCGAAACCATCCGAGCCAGTCCCGGAAATGCCGGCGCACCTGGGCGATTTCACCATCCGTCCGCGGGTATTGCTGATCATCGGCCTGGCGCTGATTGCCGGCGTCATCAGTGCGTTCCTCGCAATCCTGCTGCAGGACCTGATCGGCATCATTACCAATGCGGTGTTCTACCAGCGCTGGTCCACGGCACTGGTCGCGCCGGGCGGGGCCACGCACCACTGGCTGCTGATTCTCGGCGCGCCGGTGATCGGCGGAATCATCGTCGGTTTGATGGCGCGTTACGGCTCGGAGGCGATCCGCGGCCACGGCATGCCGGAGGCGATCGATGCGATCCTGCGCAAAGGCAGCAAGATCCAGCCGCGCGTCGCCATCCTCAAGCCGATTTCCGCGGCGGTGACCATTGGCACCGGCGGGCCGTTCGGTGCCGAAGGCCCGATCATCATGACCGGTGGCGCCTTCGGCTCGGTGATGGCGCAGTTCCTCAAGCTCACCGCCGACGAACGCAAGTCGCTGCTGGTGGCCGGCGCGGCGGCCGGCATGGCGGCGACCTTCAACGCGCCGCTGGCCTCGATCCTGCTGGCGGTCGAACTGCTGCTGTTTGAATGGAAACCGCGCAGCTACCTGCCGGTCGCCACCGCGGTGCTGATGGCGACGCTGGTGCGCGGCCTGCTGGTCGGTACGGCGGCGATTTTCCCGGTACCGGATCCGGGCCTGACCATCACGTTTCAGATCGCCGGCTTCTGCATCCTCGCCGGACTTGGCGGCGGACTGCTCGCGGTCGGTGCGACCGAACTGGTGTATTTCGCCGAGGACACGTTCAAGAAACTGCCGATTCACTGGATGTGGTGGCCAGCCATTGGTGGTCTCATCATCGGCATTGGCGGTCTGTTCGAGCCGCGCGCGATGGGCGTCGGCTACGACGTCATCCGCGACCTGCTGCAGGGCCACGCGACGATGTCGCTAATCGTTGGCATCCTGGTGGTCAAGACCTTGATCTGGTCGCTGTCGCTGGGCTCCGGCACCTCCGGCGGCGTGCTGGCGCCGGTATTCATGATCGGCGGCGCGCTGGGCGCGCTCGAAGCGCTGGTGTTCCCGCATGTCGCGCCCGGATTCTGGGCGCTGATGGGCCTCGCTTCGGTGGTCGGTGGCGTCATGCGCTCGCCGTTCACCGGGGTGATTTTCGCGCTGGAACTGACCCACGAATGGTCGGCGGCGATGCCGCTGATGATTGCCGCCTCCACCGCCTACGGCCTGTCGGTACTGATCCTCAAGCGCTCGGTGCTGACCGAGAAGGTCGCGCGCAAGGGCTTCCATCTGACCCGCGAGTATTCGGTCGATCCGCTGGAAATCCTGTTTGTGCGCGAAGTCATGCGCACCGATTTCATCAGCTTCCACGCCGATGCCCTGCTGTCTGAGGCGGCGCAGCCTTTCGTCAAGGGCGAGCGCAAGGACCGCAACATGCGCCATCGCCAGCGGCTCTACCCGGTGCTGGACGGCGAGGGCCAACTGTGCGGCCTGACCACGCGCCGCGACATGCTCAATGCCGCGCTGTCGGAAAACACACCGGCCGATGCGACGGTCGGCTCGATCATGAATCACGCGCCGATTGTGGCCTATCCGGACCAGACCCTCCGCGAGCTGTCCTACCGCATGGCCGACAAGAACGTGACGCGCTTTCCGGTGGTGGATCGCGCCAACCGCAGCCACATCGTCGGCATCGTCACGGTGGTGGATTTGCTCAAGGGCCGCCTGATCGACCTGCAGGAGGAGCGCGATACCGAGCGCGTGCTGCATGTGCGCCAGGTGCTGCCGCTGGGTGGCGGCCGCCTGCGGGTGCGCAGCGAGACTGCAAAGAAAGAAGACGACGCCTGAGCGCGCGCGCTCACGCGGCACTTCGCAACACACCCGCCGATGGCCCCGCAAAGCCATCGGCGGGCGGCAGCCTCAATCGCCGATCCAGCGCAGCAACCATGCATGAACCGTGTTGTGCCACTGCAGGCTGTTCTGAGGTTTCTGCACCCAGTGGTTTTCATCGGGAAAGGTCAGGAACTCGCTGGGGATGCCGCGCCGCTGCAGCGCGGTGAACGCGGCGATGCCCTGCGACAGCGGGATGCGAAAATCCTGCGCGCTGTGGATCACCAGCATCGGATCTTTCCACTGCGCAACGTGGTCCACCGGGTTGAAGCGCTCGTAGTTCTGCGGCTGGTCGTATTGGGTGCCGCCTTGTTCCCATTCGTCGAACCAGAGTTCGTCGGTGGCGTAATACATCATGCGGTTGTCGAACACGCCGTCGTGATCGACCAGGCACTTGAACGCATCCGGCCAGTTGCCGGCGATCCAGTTGATCATGTAGCCGCCGTAGGACGCGCCCAGCGCCGCAGCCTTGCTGCCGTCGAGAAAATCGTATTTCTCCAAGGCGTATTTCCAGCCCTTTTGTAAATCCACCAGCGGCTTGCCGCCCCAGTCTCCGGAAATCGAATCGGTAAAGGCCTGGCCGTAGCCGGTGGAGCCGTGGAAGTCGATGAACACCACCGCGTAGCCCCAGCCGGCGTAGCTCTGCGGGTTCCAGCGGTAGTGCCAGTCATTGCCCATGCTGCCTTGCGGGCCGCCATGGATGATGAAGGCGACCGGATATTTTTTGCCCTTCTGATAATTCCACGGCTTGACTACATAGCCATGCACGGTCTGGTCGTGCCAGCCGGGAAAGTTGAATTGCTCGTACTCGCCGAGTTGTATGTGCGACATGCGCTCGGCATTGTCGTGCGTCAGTTGCGTGACCGCGCCGCCGCTGGTGCCGATGCGGTAAATCTGGTCGGGGCCGCTGAGCGAGTTGAGCGCGTAGACGATGCTGTCTGCGCCGACGCTGAAGCTGCCCATCGTGCCCTGGCGCACCAATGTCGTGACCGCGCCGCTGGCGACATCGACCGCGAACAGCGCGTGCTGGCCGAGATCGTCGGCGGTGACATAGAGCGTCTTGCCATCGGCGGACAGCGCCATGCCGTCGGCGCTGAGATCCCACTGCGGGTCGATCTCGCGCGTCGCGCCGGTCCTGAGGTTCTTGAGCATGATGCCGAAACGGTCGGCCTCGAAGCCGGGGCGCTTCATCGCCTTGTAGATCAGCGACTGGCCATCGGGCGTGAAGATCGGCGTGGTGTCCCAGGCGAGGTTGTCAGCGGTGAGGTTTTCCGGCCTGGCTGAGCCGTCCACCGGTACGCGGTACAGATCGAAATTGGTGCTCCACGGCTCGGTCTTGCCGGCGATGCGCACCGAAAACACCAGCGTCTTGCCGTCGGGCGAATAGGCGATTTCGGAGGCGTCGCCGAACGGCTTGGACGGGATGTCGCCGTCGATGCCCGCGCTGACATGGCGCGGCTCGGCGATGATTGCGCCGTTGCTGTCGAGATCGCCGACGAACAGTTGCGAGCGGGTGTGATTGCTCCAGGTATCCCAGTGGCGGATGAACAGCTTGTCGTATAACTGGCCGGTGGATTTGCGCGCGGTATTTTCGTCCAGACGCTTGCGCGTGCAGGCGAGGTCCTTGCAGTCTTCGAACACGTCCATCGATAGCGCCAGCGTGCGGCCGTCCGGCGACACCAGGTAGGTGTTCACGTCCAGCGGCAGCTTGGTTACCGGCTGCGCTTCGCCGCCATCCATCGGCAGCCGCCAGACCTGCGACGAGCCGGAGCGCGTCGACAGGAAATAAAGCGATTTTCCGTCCGGCGACCAGCGCGGCGTGTCATTGTTGCCGCTGCCGCCGGTGACCTGGCGCGGCTGCGGGTTAGTGTCGCGCAGGTCGATCAGCCAGACATTGCGCACGCCCTTGTTGGCCTCGAAATCGGTGACGCGCATGACATAAGCGACATAGCGGCCGCCGGGCGATAGTTGCGGATCTGACACGCGATCCATCATCACCAGGTCCTGCGCGGTCAACGGCTTCATCTCGGTCTTCATCTTGGCACTCAAAATGGGGCTTGCAGCCAGCAACAGCGTGGCGGTCAACAGCAGGGCTTTCATCTTGGATACTCCAAGCAGGAAACGTCGCATGGTAAAGACTCACGGACGCGTTGTAACGGGTGAAATTCTTCAGCTCGGCGTTCTTTATACTCGGCCATCAATGACCCAAGGCATGCATGGCACCAAATGAATCGATATTGCGGACTGGGCATGTGGCTGCTGCCTGCACTTGCGCTGCTGGCCTTCGCACCGTCGGCACCGGCTGAGGGTGCTCCGGTGATGTCCTGGGATGATCTTCAGAGTTTGCCCTTGCCCGCGCCGGCACAGCGCATTGCGTATGGCGACACGCCTGAGCAGTTCGGAGAACTGCGCCTGCCGCAGAAAGAACAGTTCAAGGGCCCGTATCCGGTCGTGATCCTGATCCACGGCGGCTGCTGGCTGGCCGATTTTGACTATGTCTATATGACCCGCATCGCCGCAGCACTGGCGCAGGCGGGCATCGCCAGCTGGACGATTGAGTTCAGGCGCATCGGTAACGATGGCGGCGGCTGGCCTGGGACGTTTCTCGATGTGGCCCATGCCGCAGATGAATTGCGCCAGTTAGCGCAGCACTATCCTTTGAATCTGGACAAGGTTGTTGCGCTCGGACACTCATCCGGCGGACAGCTGGCGCTGTGGCTGGCCGCACGTGCGCGTCTGCCGCGCGACAGCGCTTTGTATCTGCCATCACCGCTCAAGCTTCACGGTGTGATTGGACTTGCCGCGGTGACGGATCTCGAGAGTTATCGCGTGGGTCCACAAGGTAGCTGCAATGCGGCGGTGGATGCGCTGCTCGACGGTTCGCCCGCGACAAGGCCGCTGCGCTATGCCGAGACCTCACCGCAGTCATTACTGCCGTTGGGGGTTCCGCAATGGCTGGTGCAAGGGGGTCGCGACCATATCGTGCCGCCGGTATCCACGCGCCTCTATGCAGAGGCTGCCCGCGCAAAAGGCGATCGCGTCACTCTGCTGGAGGCAGCCGACGCCGGGCATTTCGAGCTGGTGGCGCTAACACCGGCGTCGCAATCATGGGTGCTCCTGCAGAAAGCGCTGCAACAGTCCCTGGGCGTGACCTTAGCCCGCTGAAATCATCTGTTCTCGCGCAAGCATTCGATGGCGGCGCATCGCATATCTGAGCCCAGCCAGTAGCGCCAGGATGGCAACACTGATCGGCGGCAATGCACCACCACCCCCGCTGCTTCTAGCGCTGCCACTGCTGGCGAGATTCTGCGTGCTGCCCCTAGGCAGCAGCGTGCTGCCTGTTGGTGGCGCAATCGTGTTGGTGCAGACAGCCGCACCGAGATTTTTGCCGCAAAGGCTCAAGGCGCCGGTTTTGTCCGGATCGAGACTGGCCATGAGTTGCCCGCCGGCGCTGGCGTTTGCCTGCCAGGCCAGGCCGATGCGGCCGTAATAGTCGTAGTCGTCTGTGCCGCGGGTACTGCAACTGATGGTGCCGCCGGACAGCAGGCCGACGATCTGGTGATTCTGGTTGAACAGCGCCGCACCGGAGGAGCCCGGTTCGGTGGCGCCGCTGGCGTATTGCACCTGCCAGGCGCCGATGGTGCGCATGCTGGCCGCGGGGCAGGGGCTCTGCGTCGAATCGCAGAGCGTGGTGAGTTGGCGACTGGCGGGGCTGTCGTAGAGGCTGATTTTCTTGACATCGCCCTGCGGGTGGTGAATCACCGCGCCGCTTTGCGGGATGTCGTTGGCCGCGTCCCAGCCGGACAGGAAAAGCTTGTAGGACGTGCTGGGGGTCTGATTGAGCTTGAGCAGGGTGAAATCCGAGGCGCGGTCCTGTGCGACCAGTGTGCTGCCGACCTGGTTTTGCAGCAGCAGGCTGTCGATGAGGCCGCCGCCGCACTGGCTGTACTGGTAGTTCCAGTAGAACACCACTGATGAGGGCGGCGTCAGCGCGGTCTGGCCGATCTCGCAGTGGTTGGCGGTGAGGAAATACGGGGTGTCGTCCTGGCGCACGTTATTGACCAGTTCTCCGGAACAGAGATAGACGCCGCCGATGGCGATGCGCGCCACCGAGCGCGCCTCATCCGGCCAGTCATTGCCGGCGGGACAGGCGACATCCTGTTCGCAACTGCCGGAGCCGCCTGGCAACAGTCCGAGGCCGGCCACCGTGTCCTTGCCAAAGCCGCGGAAACCATGGTTGACCTGCGCCAGCTTGAGTTGCACCTGATCACGGCTGGCGGTAGGCACGCGCACTTCCAGGATCGCGGTCTCGCCCGGAATCACCGCAGTCCAGAGACGGCCGTCGGCGCTGGCCTGGGCCTCAGTGTACGGCCCCTGGATCACTTGTCCGGCGGCATCGTAAATCCACAGGCTGCCGCCCGCAGGCAGGTGGAATTGGCTGAAGACAAAGTTGAGCGTCTGCGCACCGGATGAATAGATTCGCGTGCGCCACGACCAGGTATCGGCATCGACCGGCTGCCACCGGCCGTCGTCCAGCCCCAGCGGCAGCGCCACACCGACCGCGAACTGCAAGGGCTGGCTTTTCGACTGCACGCGGGCCATCGACTTGGCGACGCTCAGCGCCGGCAGCGTGTGGAACGGCAATTGGTCCAGCGTGCGCAAATCCGGCTGGAAATTGCCGGCCCAGGCGAGGCTGCCGCACAGCAGGCCGAGGGCCGTCAGGACAATCCGAAAAATCATGGGGATCACTGTGGAAATAAGCTGTTGCAAGTTTGACTTGCAACCGGCTTTTCCCGACAGGCCGAGCGGCTACGTCCATCGGCTCATGCAAACCGCTCACCCGCTGCTAGTGGTTTGCGCTTCAGTATTGTGCAATATTATATTATAATAATAAAAATACACTATAAAAATAAACATCATTTCCCGGTGAACGACTGAGAGCGGGCAATGCGGCTCAATGCCAATGACCGCTTTTCAGGCGGCGTGCGTGGCGCCGCCGCAGCAGCTCCGGCGTGTGTTTCAGCAGCACCAGCAACAGCAGGCCGGCGAGGGTCAGCGGTGTGAACTCACCGCCGCCGCCACCGCTGCTACCGCCACTACTACTGCTGGAGCTACTGCTCCCGCCGGAGCTGCTGCTGCTCGAACTGCTGCCGCCACTGCTACTGCTACTGCTCCCACCGGAGCTACTACTTGAGCTACTGGAGCTACTGCTACTGGAACTATTGAAGTCCTTGCCGGGCATGTTGAGCGTGCCGGTGTTGCCCGGATCGAGCCAGGCCTTGAGCTGGCCGCTGGCTGCGGTATTGGCGGTCCAGGCCACATCGGTACGGCCGTAATCGTCGGGCTGGCCGTTCGCCGTGTTGCTGTTGGGAGAGCCGAGACACGCGGAACTGCCGCCGGAGAGCTGGCCGACCAGTTGATGGTTCTGGTTATACAGCGCCGAGCCCGAGGAGCCGGGTTCGGTGACGCCCTGCGAGTAGGAGACCTGCCAAGTTTGTACGAAGTAGTTAGGGCTGGTACAGGCACCTGGCAGGTTTATGCTGTCGCCAAGACAAATGGTGGTTGCGCTCGCGGGCGTGCTATAGGTCGCTACTTTAGTGACATCGCCCGCCGGGTGGTGCACCACCGCGCCGGACTGCGGGGTGTCGGCAGGGCTGGCATCCCAGCCGGATAGATACAGATTGGTGCCGTCCAGCGGCGCGGTGGGTTTGATCAGCGCAAAGTCGGAGCCGGCGTCGCTGGCGACAAAAACCGCGCCGGACTGGGTCTGGTAGTCCGGCGCTGGGCTGCTGGAGTTGTTGCAGTTGGCGGCGGTTCTCTGATAGTTCCAGTAGAACGCCACCGTACCCGCATTGCCGGAATTGATGCAGTGGTTGGCGGTGAGGAAGTACGGCGTGTTGTCCTGCGGCACATCGTTGACCAGTTGGCCGCTGCACAGGTAGCCGGTGCCGGACTGGGTGAAGGTGATGAGTGCCAGTGCGCGCGCTTCATTGAGCCAAGGCTGGCCGGCGGAGCAGGCGACATCAATTTCGCACATGCCGGAGGTGCCGTAGTTGCCGTCTGGATCTGATTTCCCGAGTTCATTGAATCCGCGGAAGCCGTGATAGGCCTCGGCCAGTTGCAGTTGCACTTGTTTTTTTTCGGTGGTGGGAACGCGCAGTTCCAGCACCGCGGTCTCGCCCGGCACCACCGCCGTCCACAACTGGTCATCCGGAGTTTCGTTGGCCCGGGTATACGGGCCTTCGACGCGCTGGCCGGCGGCGTCGTAGATCCACAGCGCGGCGCCGGCGGGCAGGCGGAGCTGGCTGAAATGGAAATACAGCGTTTGCGCATTGGCCGAAAATACCCGCGTGCGCCACGACATCGTATTGTTGTCCACCTGCTGCCAGACGCCATCGCCCAATGCCAGTGGTAGCGCTACGCCGACCGCGAACGCATACGGCTGGGTTTTGGACTGCGCGGCTTGCACCGACTTGGCAACCACCTGCAGCGGCAGCGCGTGCATCGGTATCGCATCCAGATGCGACAGGTCAGGCGTGAAGTCCGCGGCCCACAACGGAAAGCTCAGCAGCAGGGCGGTGCAGGCGGACAGGAGGCGGTGGCGCATGGGATCTCTGCGAAAATTTGGTGCGGGTTGACTATAACGAAACCGGTCTGTGTCGCGTTGACGCCCGGTCGGATTTTTTCAACCCATCAGCTGATAGGGTCCGCCTTTCTTCAGCGCGCGCTGGTAGGCCGGACGGGTGTGGATGCGTTCCAGGAACGCCGTGATCCTCGGCCGTGGTGCGCCGCCACCGCGTATGGCCGCGGCTTCCAGCGGAAAGCTCATCTGCACGTCGGCGGCAGTCATCCCGGCGCCGGCAAACCAGCCGCTCTGGCCGAGTTCATTCTCGATGTAGTCGAGATGCGTGCGCAGGTTGGGACCGAGAAAATTCTTTTCGACGTTATTGGCGATGCCGTTGGCGATCGGCCGGATCAGCGCCGGCGAGCGCTTGGGAATGAAGCTGAAGATCAGTTTCATCACCAGCAGCGGCATGATTGAGCCTTCGGCGTAGTGCATCCAGTAGGTGTAACGCAGTTTTTCCGGCGTGCCGGCCGCGGGAACCAGACGGCCATTGCCATAGCGCTCGACGATGTAGTCGATGATCGCGCCGG
Source organism: Stenotrophobium sp. (assembly GCA_050739895.1). Lineage (GTDB taxonomy): Bacteria > Pseudomonadota > Gammaproteobacteria > Nevskiales > Nevskiaceae > Stenotrophobium. The sequence continues at coordinate 6,832 of JBOICK010000085.1, read as the reverse complement.
ATTCGGCGACGGTGACATCGCCGTCGGTAATCACCGGTGATTTTCCTAGTGGATGCACCTTGCGCAGTTCCGGCGGCGCCAGCATGGTTTTGGCATCGCGCTGGTAATGCTTGATCTGGTATTCGATGCCGAGTTCTTCCAGCAGCCAGAGTACGCGCTGTGAGCGGGAATTGTTGAGATGGTGAACCGTGAGCATGTCGGGATTTCCGGGAAAATTATGATTGTGCATCAGAGCATAGATGCAAGATAGCCGCCACGGCTATACGTGGCGCTATGTGCTGCAGATGCACTGGCCCGGTGTCGGTGAGGGTGCGTTGCAGCGCTTAGCGATGGTATTGTTCGGCTGCGAAAGGGTGCCGCATACGGCGAAAGCCACCGGCGCTGGGATGTGAAACCGGAAATAGGGGATCAACATGAAAAACTTGATAGGACTGGCGGCGGTTCTTGCATTCTCACTGGCCTTGCCGGCATTCGCCGGCACGCCTTGTGACCAGGTCAAGGCGACGATTGCCAAGAAGATCGACGCCCATGGCGTCAAGGCCTACACGCTGGACGTGGTGGCGGCGGCCGACATCAAGGACCAGAAAGTGGTGGGCGTCTGCGAAGGCGGCAGCATGAAGATTGTTTATCATCGTGGTACGGCCAAGGCTGCAATGCCTGCTGGAAAACCAGCCGCTGCCCCAGCACCTGCTGCCAAGTAATACGGGTTGAATCATGGAGCCGGACGCAATGTCCGGCTCCGGGTTTCAGGATTTTTCCTGCAACTGTTCCTGAAAAAATCCCAGCACGCGGTCGAGTGCTGCGCGCGTGGGTTGGCCGGCTTCGTCAATCAGGTGTGTTGTCACCACGCTATGCGCCGGTTTCGGCGCTTTGGGGTTGGCGAATTTCGATGGGATTTCGATGCCTTCAAACGCAACACCGAACTCTTCGCGCAGGTGAGCGAAGCGCTCGGCGCGGCACATCGGATCTCCGGTAAAACGCAGGCCGAGGATGCGTGCGTCCTGCTTCTCGATTTTCTCGTGCGCTGCGGCGATTTCCTGCGGCGAGGCATGCAGCGCCGAGCGCTGCGCGCGGGTGAATCCGCCCGGCAGTGAGGGCTGCGACAGCACCGGCGCAATCACCGGTGCATCGAGCATCATCGCCAGCGCGAAATTTCCAGTCAGGCACATGCCGATGGCGCCGACTCCCGGTCCGCCGCACTCTGCATGTGCGTGACGCGCGAGTGCACGCAGCCAGTCGACGATGGGGCTGGATTGATTGGCCGCCAGCAACCGGAACTCGCGGCTGATGCAGACCTGCGCCAGCGTGCTGGCGATGGCAGTCCGCGACAGCGGGCGCAGTGGCGTGCCGAACAGTTGCGGCATGTAGACCGTGAATCCGCTGTCCGCAACGCGCCTGGCGAACGCTGCAACCTGCGGCGTGATGCCGGGGATTTCCGACATCACGATCACCGCGCGACCGCTGCCACGCTGGTAGACATCGCGGGTTTGCCCATTCAGTGTCGGCTGTGAAACCGTGAAGCCCGGGATGGGCTCAGAGGTAATTGTCGGCTTGCTCATGACTTATGCCGTCAGCGCTTGCCGAGCGTTCTGATATTCGCCTGCCAGTCTTGCGATCAGTTCACCTGCGCCGACGATTCCGTTGACCGCGCCTACACCCTGACCGGCGCTCCAGATGTCTTTCCAGGCTTTGGGGCCGGCAGCCTTGCTGCCGTCGCCGGTGCCAAAATCCATCTTGGTCGGGTCGGCCTGTACGAGATTGGCGGGGTCGAGGCCTGCACGCACGACGCTGGGGGCGAGATAGTTGCCATGCACGCCGCTGAAGCTGTTGGTGTAGAGAATGTCGTCGGCGTGACTGTCCACAATCATCTGTTTGTAGGCGTCCACGACGTTGGCTTCGTGTGTCGCGAGAAAGGCAGAGCCGATATAGGCGAGGTCAGCGCCCATTGCCTGAGCAGCCAGTACCGCGCGACCGGTTGCGATGCAACCGGACAGCACCAGCGGGCCGTCGAACCACGCGCGGATTTCCTGGATCAGCGCGAACGGCGAGGTGGTGCCGGCGTGACCACCGGCACCGGCGGCAACAGCGATGATGCCGTCCGCTCCTTTCTCGATCGCCTTGCGCGCAAAGCGGTCGTTGATGATGTCGTGCAGGACGATGCCGCCGTAGCTGTGGATGGCCTCGTTGACGTCGGTGCGCGCACCCAGCGAAGTGATGATGATCGGCACTTTGTACTTCACGCACAGGTCGAGATCGTGCATCAGCCGGTCATTGGACTTGTGCACGATCTGGTTCACCGCGAATGGCGCAGCAGGTTTGTCCGGATGCGCGGCGTCCCACTCGGCCAGTTCGCTGGTGATGCGCTTGAGCCAGTCCTCCAGTACCGGCGCCGGTCGAGCGTTGAGCGCCGGGAAGGAGCCCACCACACCGGCCTTGCACTGGGCGATAACCAGTTCAGGGGTGGAAGCGATGAACATCGGTGAGCCAATAACGGGCACCGACAGTTTGCGCAGTAGGGCGGGCAGGGACATTGGCGTCAAGGAGCGGGAATTCGGGATGCAAGTTTATTCGATAAGGCATCGATAGGGCATGCGGATGTGGACAATGGCACGCAGGTCGACCAAGCGTTAGAGTAGGCACCGCACAACTCTGGAGCATGACCTTGCAACGCAAGCTGGCTGCGATCCTGTCTGCGGATGTGGTCGGCTACAGCCGGCTGATGGAGCGCGACGAGGCCGGAACGCTGGCCCGGCTCAAGGCCAACCGGCTTGCCATTTTCCAGCCATTGGTCGAAGCGCACGGCGGCCGCACCTTCAAACTGATGGGCGATGGCGCGCTCGCCGAGTTCGCCAGCGTGCATGCCGCGATCAGTTGCGCGCACGAAATCCAGACTGCAACCGCACGGGCCGAACCCGAGCTACCTGAAGACCAGCGCATCTGCTATCGCATCGGCGTCAACCTCGGCGATGTCATTGTCGAAGGCGACGACATTTACGGTGAAGGCGTCAACGTTGCCGCACGGCTGCAGGCGCTGGCCAGTCCCGGGGGCGTCGCACTGTCGCGCAACGTGCGCGACCAGGTTGCGGGCAAGGTTTCGGCCGGGTTCGACGATCTGGGAGAGCACACCGTCAAGAACATCGAGCGGCCAATCCATGTGTTCGCATTGCGCATGAGGCAGCAGGCAATTCCGGCGGAGGCGACCGGAAAAGCCGCATCGCGCAATCCGCGTGTGTCGGTTTGCGTGCTGCCGTTCAACAACATCAGCGGCGATCCGGAGCAGGAATATTTCAGTGACGGCATCACCGAGGACATCATCACCGATCTCAGCAAGGTGTCCGCGCTGTCGGTGGTTTCGCGCAATACCTCGTTTGCCTACAAGGGCAAGGCCGCCGATATCGCGCAGGTCGCACGCCAGCTGAAAGTCAGCCATGTGCTCGAAGGCAGCGTGCGCAAATCCGGCAACCGCGTGCGCATCACCGCGCAGCTCATCGAAGGCGCCGGCGACAGCCATGTCTGGGCCGAACGCTACGATCGCGATCTCAGCGATATCTTCGCGCTGCAGGACGAAATCTCCGCGGCGATCGTGGCGGCCTTGAAACTGCATTTGCTGCCGTCGGAAAAGAAAGCCATCGAAACCCGTTCGACCACCAATGCCGAGGCCTACAAGCTTTACCTGATGGCGCGCCAGTATCATCTGGGCTACAACGCGCGCCATCGGGTCATCGCCGTGCGGATTTATCAGCGGGCGCTGGAGATCGATCCCAATTACGCGCGTGCCTGGGCGTGCCTGGCGATCTGCCAGGCACACATCCGCGGCATGGATGGCGGCAGCGGTGACGGCGGCGGCGAGGCTGCAGAGAAGGCTCTGGCGCTGGAGTCCAATTTGGCGGAAGCTCACACAGCGAAAGCCTGCGTGCTGGGCAACTTCGGCCGTCATGCCGAGGCCTGGGCCGAGCACGAGTGTGCGCTGCGGCTGGACCCGAATTCCTATGATGTCAATCTGCAGGCCGGCAGATGCGGCACCATGTTGAAGCGCTACGATGAGGCGCTTCGCTACCTGAATCAGGCGACAAAAATCAATGAATCGGAGTTCTATGCGATCGTCTTCACGATCCAGTGCTACGAGGGCAAGGGTGATCCTGCGAACGCCAGGGAAGCGGCACGCAGAGTGATGGAGCGGGTCGAAAAGATCATTGCCGTCGAGCCCGATAACGACAGGGCGCTCAGTGCCGGAACGCTTGCCCTGGCACGGCTGGGCGACCGCGACCGCACGCTGGAATGGGCAACGCGCGCAATGCTGCTGGATCCCGATAACCTCAATCTGCGCTACAACATGAGTTGCGCGATGGTGGCGATGGGCGCATTCGATCAGGCGCTGGAACTGCTGATGCCGGCTTTCAAATCGATACCGCGCGCATTGCTGGAGTGGTTCAAGCAGGACAACGACGTCGACGCCATCCGCGATGATCCGCGCATCAAGGAAATGCTCGCGCAGGCTGAGGCACGGCTGGCGCAGGAAGAACGCACGGTAACGGCGCCTGCCGGCGCATAGCCTGCAAAACTGGATTCAAGGCCGGTTACGCCCCAGTTGGTCGTGACTGGATACCCAGTCGCCTGCCAGCACCGCGCTGGACAGCGAGATTTCTCCGGCGAGCACCGTGCCTGCACAAATCTCCGCGAACTTGTTGGCACCGCCCTGGCCGTAGCAGCCGAGCATTTCCAGGCACTCGCGCTGAGTCGCCAGCCCGGTGCCGCCGCCGTAAGTCGCCACAATCAGCGAGGTCAGGGTGATCGACCAGTAGTAGTCCCCGTTGTCGAGCAGTTGCACATAAGTCGTCGCAGCGTGCGATTCGGCAACATTGGCGACATCTTGCCCGGTGGCGATGAACAACGCGGTGAGGCCGTTGGCGGCGTGCGCGCCGTTGTTGGCAGAGCCAGCCATGAACGCGCCCGCGTGCGAAATCTGGCGCACGTAAAACAGGTCCCTGGCACTGACGCCCATGATGCGCTGTAGCGCTTCGTTCGTGAGCACCGCCTCCGCAACCACGCGCTTGCCGCGTGTGAGCAGCGTGTTGATCTGCGAATGCTTCTTGTCGGTGTCGATGTTGCCGGAGAGAATGAAGCGTGGTTTGTCCGGATGCGTGCGCACGATCCATTCACAGGCGGCGAGGGTGGCTTTGCCGACCATGTTCTGGCCAGCGGCGTCGCCGGTGCTGTAGTTGAAACGCAGATAGCGCAGCGGGCCGATGGCGTACTGACCGATGTGCTGCAGCTTGCCGACACGGGTGGTGGTTTCCGCCGCGGCCTTTATACCGTCGAAATGCGTCGTCACCCACTCGCCAAATGTGCGGGCCTGTAGTGCATCATCGAAGATGAATACCGGTGAGCGCTGCATGTGTGCTTCGACGACTGTGGTCTTGACGCCGCCGCACTCGGCGAGCAGACGCATGCCGCGGTTGTAGCTCGCCACCAGTGTGCCCTCGGTGGTTGCCATCGGCACGTAAAAATCACCGCGCGCGTGTTCGCCATTGATGCGCAAAGGCCCGGCCAGTCCGATCGGTACTTGCGCGACACCCGTGAAGTTCTCGATATTTCCGGGTAGCAGCGCCGGGTCAAAGCTGTATTCGCCGACATGGTGCAGCGTCGTGCCACTGTGCTCGTGCACGAAGGCGCGGCGCTGCGCCGCCAAATCGCGGGTGTAGTCGTTATCCTTGTTGCGCGGAATTTTCTTGCGTGTGGCGTCGGTAGTCATGGCGAGCCCGTTATTCGCGACGGCGAATCACGCCGTCATCCAGCAGCTGCGAGAAGTGATCCGCCAGCGTTTCCTCCAGCGGGCGATATTCCATTTTCAGTTCGCGGCGGCTCTTGCTGTTGTCGAAGTGCAGTGGGTGGCCGACATTGAGTTCGACATATTTGCGTGTCAGTCCTGCGGCCGGTGCCATCAGCTTGACCATGAACTTGGGTGCCTCGAACCGTGGAAAAAGGTATTTGCTGCCGAAACGCTTGCGCAGCAGGCGGCCCATTTCCAGCGGCGTGGCGTCGCAGGCACTGGTGACGTGGCGGCCCCTGGCTTCCGGAATGAAGCCGGCCTTGATGTGCGCCAGTGCGACGTCGCGCACGTCCACCACGCCCATCGGTAAATGCGGCGCGCCGAGGGCCATGGTGCCGTTGCTGAGCTGCTTGATGAATACCAGGCTGGTCGATGCGCTGGACTGGGTCAAAGAAGGGCCGAGCACCAGGCCGGGGTTGATTGTCACCAGATCCCAGCGCGACTGTTTTTGCTGGATCGCCCAGGCTTCGCGTTCGGCGACGACCTTGGAGTAGGGATAGGGCTGGTGCTCGAGACTGCTGGTGGTGTTCCAGGAGTTTTCGTCCAGTGTGTTATTCGGCGCGTCCTTCGCATCGATGTTGTCGCCGTAGATTGCCGCCTCGCTGCTGGTCAGCACCACGCGCTTGACGCCGCGTGTGCGGTTGGCCGCTTCGAGCACGTTGCGCGTGCCTTCCAGCGCCGGCCGCACCAGTGCCTCGTTGGCGTCGGTGAAGCCGCTGATGACGAACGGCGAGGCAGTATGCATGACCAGCTCGCAACCCTTCATCGCGGCATCGAAGCTGCCCGGCTTGAGCAGGTCGGCGGCGAACAGCCGGAGCTTGCCGGGATGCTGGATCCGTAACTCCTGCATATGTTCCAGACCCCTCTTCTTGTCCGGGTTGCGCACTGTGCCGTGTACGGTATGGCCCGCTTCAAGCAGGTATTTGACCAGCCAGCTGGCGATGTAGCCGGCGGCGCCGGTGACCAGCACTGGCGCTTTGGGATTGATATGGGTCATGGGTC
>JBOICK010000084.1:0-12418 GCA_050739895.1 Stenotrophobium sp. | reverse complement strand
TCTCGCGACCGGCGCGCAGAAGCAGCCGGAGTACGTGAAGCTCAATCCGAACGGCCGCATCCCGACCATCGTCGATCACGACAACGGCGACTTCGCGGTGTTCGAGTCCGGCGCAATCCTGATTTATCTGGCGGAGAAATACGGCCGCCTGATGCCGCTGGATGTGAAAGACCGCTCGACGGTGATCCAGTGGCTGATGTTCCAGATGGGCGGACTCGGCCCGATGCAAGGTCAGGCCAATGTGTTCTTCCGCTACTGGCCGGAGAAATACCAGCCGGCGATCGACCGCTACCAGAAGGAAACGCGGCGGCTCTATGAGGTGCTGGAGATGCGGCTGACGGATCGCGAGTATCTCTGCGAAGAATACAGCATCGCCGACATCGCGCATTTCACCTGGGTCAACGTCCACAGTTGGGCTGGTGTCGAGATAGCCGACCTGCCGCGCGTCAGCGCCTGGCGCGACCGCATCCGCGCACGCCCGGCGGTGGAGCGCGGACTGGCGGTGCCGGGGAATGTCTCGCCGGAGGCGGTGGTGAAGTCGGCGCAAAATATCGTGGTGCGCTGAGGACAGGCTTGAAAGTACAAGCTGCGGGATCAGTCCACGCAACCAGAGAAATCTAGGGTGCCCAGCCTTCTGCCTTGATAAGCGCGCTGACGCGCTCACGAATATCGTCGCGGATTTCACGCACGCGATCCGCGGACTGTCCTTTTGGATCTTGTAGCGGCCAGTCTGTGCGTCGCAGGCCGGGCACATAGGGACACTCGTCGCCGCAACCCATTGTCACGAGGAGAGTCGCAACCTGCGCCAGTTCCGCCGTCAGCTTTTGCGGCGTGCCGTTGGATAGATCAATGCCAACTTCCAGCATCGTCTCTGCGACTTCGGGATGCACGCGGGTGCTAGGGTTGGTTCCAGCCGAAATCGCTTTCGCCTTGGACGCATCCGCCAGTTGATTGAAAAACGCAGCCGACATCTGCGAGCGCCCGGCGTTGTGTACGCAGGCGAAGATCACGGTTTTCAAATCTGTTCTCCTTGGGCGTCGTCATGCGGCACCACGACACGTGTAGCGGTTTTGGGGAGCGTGGGAATCAACCATCTGAATACGGCGGTCGCAGCAGCCGCGCCCGCTAACTGCGCCACGATAAACAACGGTGCGTCGACGGACCGGATTCCGGCAAAGGTATTGGTCGCTGCCCTTGCGAGCGTTACCGCTGGATTGGCGAAAGAAGTCGAAGCGGTAAACCAGTACGCACCGACGATGTAACCGGCCACCGCAAAGGGCACCGCTGACGAACGCAGCTTGGCGCAGCCCCAGATCACCGACAGCAGGCCGAAGGTCGCGACAAACTCGCTGAACGCCTGCGCTGCACCCGAACGCTCGTGCAGGGACGCGGCGAAAGTCGGCTCGCCGAACATTGCATGCGCAGCGGCGACGCCCAAGAACGCGCCAATTATTTGAGCAGCAAGGTAGGCCGGCACCTCGTGCCACGGCAAGCCGCCTTGCGATGCATCGGCGAGGGTGACGGCGGGATTAAAGTGCGCGCCCGAGATCGGGCCGAAGGTCAGAATCAGCGCCATCAGCACACCGCCAGTGGCGATGGAATTGGCCAGCAGGGCGATGGCGACATTTCCGCCCGATAGCCGCTCGCCCATGATGCCGGAGCCAACGACCGCAGCCAGCAGCAGCGCGGTGCCGAGTCCTTCGGCAACGATCTTGCGGGTAAGAGTCATTTATCCCTGTGATCCACGTGCGGCCTTGCAGCCTTATCCGCAGCAAGCCGATTTTGCCGGCGCCTTTGATGTCGGCGTACAGCAAGCGCTTTCGGTCGGCGCAATGGCAACGTCCTCGCCAAACACCGGAATCGTGCCGAGCGTGTGGAACGTCTCCCACGCAATACCCTGTGGGTCCTGCACCCAATACTTGTCAGACTTGGCGTAGCAACAGGCGGCATCGGTCTGGTCGAGCGCGCTGATCTGCGCCTTGGCGACATTGGATCGCAGATCGGTCAGTTCGGCTTCGGTATCAACCTGAAAGCCGAGATGGTTGACCCCGGCCGCGTGGCCGCGCTTGGATATCGCGAAGTTGATCCGGGGATCATCCAGCATCCACTTGGCGTAGTCCTGCTGAGCGACAGAAGGCGCAGTGCCGAACAGCTTGGAGTAAAACCCAATGCTCTCTGAGAGGTTTTTTACTGAGACATGGACGTGAAAGCGTTTCATTTCAATTCTCCATACAGGCGACACCAGGGGCGCATTCGACTTCGCAGGCTCGGCCGCCACAGCAGTTTTCCGTGAGGTAGCCGAGCAGCGCATTCATCGCCTTGAAGTCGGCGGCGTAATAGATGTAACGGCCTTCCTGCCGAGATTTCAGCAGGCCGGCATTGCTCAACTCCTTGAGATGGAAGGACAAGGTCGCCGGTGCAAGATCCAGCTTGTCGCTGATGTCGCCGGCGCAGAGTCCTTCATCACCTTTCTGCACCAGCAGGCGGAACACTGCGAGGCGCGATTCCTGCGCCAGCGCGTAGAGGCGATTCACGGCGTCAATTAATTTCATATTTCTATAATTATCGAAATATTAAACATTGTCAAGCGCATCAATATCCGCGCCGCAGTTACAACTGGGATTCTTCCAGCAACCGCGTCTGGATCGCCTTGCCGTCGCCGCTGGCGCGCTGGTAGGTGCCATCCGCCTGCAGCAACCAGCTCTGCTCGGAGTCCGCGAGATAGCCGTTGAGCTGTTCGATGATGCGTTCGCGGTATTTCTTGTCGAGCACCGGGAACGCGATCTCGACGCGGCGGAACAGGTTGCGCTCCATCCAGTCGGCGCTGGACAGGAACAGTTCGTGCTCGCCGCCATTCTGGAAATAGAACGCGCGGTGATGTTCGAGGAAGCGGCCGACAATGGAGCGCACGCGGATGTTTTCAGACAGACCTTTCACACCCGGACGCAACGAACACATGCCGCGCACGATCAGGTCGATCTGCACACCGGCGGTGGACGCCGCGTAGAGCGCGCGGATCATGTCCAGATCGACCAGGCCGTTCATCTTGGCGATGATGCGAGCCGGCTTGCCCTTGCGTGCCGCATCGGTCTCGCGTTCGATCTTGCTGTGCAGGGCCTTGGCCAGCGTAAACGGCGACTGCAACAGGTGCTTGAGCTTGCTGACCTTGCCGAGGCTGGTGAGCTGCAGGAATACGGCGTGCACGTCCTTGCAGATCGAGGCATCCGCGGTGAACAAGCCGTAGTCGGTGTATTGACGCGCAGTGCGCGAATGGTAATTGCCGGTGCCGAGGTGCGCGTAATGCCGCAAGCTTGCCGAACCGGAAGTCGCATCCTCGCGGCGCACGATCAGGCACATCTTGGCGTGGGTCTTGTAGCCGACGACGCCGTAGACCACGTGCGCGCCGACTTCCTGCAACTGTTCGGCGAGGTCGATGTTGTTTTCCTCATCGAAGCGCGCGCGCAGTTCGACCACCACCGTCACTTCCTTGCCGGCGCGCGCGGCCTCGATCAGCGCATCGACGACCGCTGATTTGGCGCCGGTGCGGTACAGCGTCTGCTTGATCGCCAGCACCTTGGGATCCTTGGCGGCCTGACGCAGAAAATCCACCACCGGCGTGAAGGAATCGTAGGGATGGTGCAGGAAAATATCGCGCTCGCGGATCGCCGCGAAAATGTCGCTGCCCATCGGCAGCGCCTTGGGCATGCGCTGCGTGAACGGCGGGTATTTGAGATCCGGCCGGTCCACCAGGTCGGTAATCTCCATCAGGCGCATCAGGTTGACCGGGCCGTTGACCTGGTAAACATCCGCCGCCGTCAGTTGCAACACTTCCATGAGGTATTGCCACATCTGCTCCGGGCAGTTGTGCGCGACTTCCAGGCGCACGGTGTCGCCCCACTGGCGCTGCGACAACTCGCCTTCGAGCGCGGCGAGCAGGTCCTCGGCCTCCTCGTCGTCCACCAGCAGATCGGAGTTGCGCGTGACGCGGAACTGATAGCAGCCGCTGGCCTCCATCCCCGGAAACAGTTCATCGACGTAGGCATGGATCACCGACGACAGGAACACGAAGTCGTGCGGACCGCCGCCACGCAAATCCTGCGGCAAGCGGATCAGGCGCGGCAGCGCACGCGGCGCCTGCACGATGGCAAAGCCGGTATTGCGGCCAAAGGCATCCTTGCCGGACAGCGAGACGATGAAGTTCAGCGACTTGTTGAGGATGCGCGGAAACGGATGCGCAGGATCCAGCCCCATCGGCGACAGCACCGGCAGCAGTTCATTGGTGAAATAATTGCGCAGCCAGGCGTCCTGCTCCGGCGTCCATTCCGAGCGGCGCAGGAACCGCACCCGCTCCTGCTCCAGCGCCGGCACCACGACCTCATTGAAAACACGGTACTGCTCGTCGACCAACGCATGCGCGCGCAGGCTGATCGCCTCCAGGCTCTCCTGGGGGGAGACGCCGTCGGGCAGGCGCTGCGCGGGAGTCAGTTCGGCCATCTGCATCAGGCCGGCGACACGAATCTCGAAAAATTCGTCGAGATTGGCGCTGGCGATGCACAGGAATTTGAGCCGCTCCAGCAGCGGTACCGTGGCGTCCTTGGCCTGCTCCAGCACGCGGCGATTGAATTCCAGCAGCGACAGCTCCCGGTTCAGGAACAGGTCGGCGGGCGGCAGTTCGATGGCGGGCGGATTGTTGGTCATAGCCTTGGTCATGCAGTAAACACCAGGATTACGACGATTATGTGACAGTCCCGGGAACGCTGCAGTGGTCTGCTGTATCCGCCGCCTGCGCCAGTGCCGAACGCCGGTAAAGCGATGCGGTCACGATGCCCACCACCGCGATCAAGGCGCCGCCAAGCACATCGACGACATAGTGATACCGCAGGTACACGGTTGAAACCCACAGCGCGATGCACGGCAGCAACAGCCACCAGAACCGGTGCCGGTAATACCGGGCATCGAACATCAGCAGATATAGCGACACCGCGACGTGGATGCTGGGGAATACGTCCACGCCATTGCTGCCGTGATTGACCAGCGGCAGCATCAGTTGAGTGATAGCGCCGCCGGTCAACGGCGGCAATTTGGTCATCGCCAGATACGGGCCGCCGGCAGGCAGCAGCGTGTAGCCGAGGAATCCCAGTGCGTAGGTGGTAAACAAACCGACAAAGCAGGAACGAAACTGCGCCAAATGATTGAAGAAATAATAGGCAGGCCCGAAATTCAGGTAATAAAAAAAGAACAGATAGGCCACGACCATGAGGTCGGTTAGCCATGGCAGATGGAATCCGGCCAATATCTGCGCCGGTTCCAGCCCCAGCAAGGCGTAATCCCAGCCGGCCAGCCGCGCATCGGCCATCGGGACGCCGAGCAGATGTACCGCCGGTGCCAGCGTGAAATACGACAGGCCCATCGCGCAGGGATACCACAGCAGCCGGATGCGCCAACGAGTGGATGTCGGTCGTGCTCCGGACCAGAACACCAAGATCACGCAGACGCTGGTATAGGCGAGAAACGCAAGTGTGCAGGGATTTATCAGGCCGACACTGAACGCCAGACGCACGGTCATCAGCGCAAGAAAGCCGCCGAACGCCCATTCATGCGGAAGCGCGGGAAAGTGTAACGAGTCCGGTGTAGCACTTTGCTCCGGCGAACGCGCGGCCAAGGAAGGCTTGGCATGGGATTCGGAAGAGGTCTGTGGTTGCATCACAGTTTTCCAAGGAGATTCTTTAGTGCCATTCTACCGGCCAAAAAAAACGCCCCGCATCATGCGGGGCGCTTTTGTGAAGCAAAAGCTTACAGCGAGTAATACATGTCGAACTCGATCGGATGCGTGGTCATGCGGAAGCGCGTGACTTCCTGCATCTTCAACTCGATGTAGGCGTCAATGATGTCGTCGGTGAAGACGCCACCCTTCTTCAGGAACTCGCGGTTCTGGTCGAGGTGCTCCAGCGCCATGTCGAGGCTGTGGCAGACGCGCGGGATCTTCTTGTCCTCTTCCGGCGGCAGATGGTAGAGATCCTTGTCGGACGCTTCGCCCGGGTGGATCTTGTTCTGGATGCCGTCGAGGCCGGCCATCATCATCGCGGTGAAGGCGAGATAGGGGTTGGCGGTGGAATCGGGGAAGCGCACTTCGATACGGCGGCCCTTGGGGTTGGCCACGAACGGAATGCGGATCGAGGCGGAGCGGTTGCGCGCCGAGTAGGCCAGCAGCACCGGCGCTTCAAAGCCCGGCACCAGGCGCTTGTAGCTGTTGGTGCCCGGATTGGTGAAAGCGTTGATGGTCTTGGCGTGCTTGATGATGCCGCCGATGTAGTACAGCGCGGTCTCGGACAGGCCACCGTAGCCGTCGCCGGTGAACAGGTTCTTGCCGCCCTTGGCCAGCGACTGGTGCACGTGCATGCCGCTGCCGTTGTCGCCGACGATCGGCTTGGGCATGAAGGTCGCGGTCTTGCCGAACGAATGCGCAACGTTCTGCACCACGTACTTGAGCTTGAGCACGTCGTCAGCCTTCTGCACCAGGGTGCCGAACTTGACGCCGATCTCGCACTGGCCGGCGGTGGCAACTTCGTGGTGATGCACTTCGGTGACCATGCCGACTGCTTCCAGCGTCTCGCACATGGCGGAGCGGATGTCCTGCAGCGAGTCGACCGGCGGCACCGGGAAATAGCCGCCCTTGATGCCTGGACGGTGGCCGGTGTTGCCGGCCTCGTAGGCCTTGCCGGAATTCCATACCGCGTTCTCGGCGTCGATCTCGACGAAGCAGCCTTTCAGGCCGGAATCCCAGCGGATGCTGTCGAACACGAAGAATTCATTTTCCGGGCCGAAGAAGGCAGTGTCGGCGATGCCGGTGCTCTTCAGGTAGGCCTCGGCGCGCTTGGCCAGCGAGCGCGGATCGCGGCTGTAGCCCTGCATGGTGGAGGGCTCGATCACGTCGCAGGTCAGCACCAGCGTGACGTCTTCAAAGAACGGATCGATAAAAGCCGTGCCGGCATCCGGCATCAGGATCATGTCGGATTCGTTGATGCCCTTCCAGCCGGCGATGGACGAGCCGTCGAACATCTTGCCATCGGTGAACAGGCCTTCATCCACGGTATGAGCCGGCACGGTGACGTGCTGCTCCTTGCCGCGCGTATCACAAAAACGGAAGTCGACAAACTTCACGCTCTTTTCCTGGATCATCTTTAAAACGTCTTTACCCGACATGGGGTTCTCCTGCTGCGGATGGTGAGGGGTCGCCGACGCTGGACGTCAGCGATACGCCAAGGTTCAGCACGAAGCGTGCCAAAACCCTGAGGGAAGCAAAAACGGCGCCCATGATACCCGGAATCGTTTCCGTCAAGGTTCGATAGTTCTAAACAAGCTGGGGCTTATGCTGCATTTACGACTGTCTCCTCAAATCAAAGCTCACCGCATCCGCACCATGCCGCTCCTGCGCATCCATGCGCTCGCGGCATACCGTACATCCTGTACATAAAAAAAGCCCGCCCCCGTTGCCGGGAGCGGGCCGGAACCACACCGTATCAGCTGGCGCTGAGGCAGGTCTTCATGAACGCCTTGCGATCGGCGCCCTTGAGCGCCTTGGTCTTGGCGTCGGCGTTGCAGGTCTTCATTTTTTCCTTCTGTGCGGCTTTCTTGCTGACCGGTGCGGCGGCTGCAGTTGCAGCGGGTGCAGCTGCAGCAGCAGGCGCTGCCGCAGCAGCGGGTGCAGCCGCCTCGGCCGCAGCTTCGCCACCCTTCTTGCTCAGGCAGGTCTTCATGAACGCCTTGCGATCAGCTCCCTTCAATGCCTTGCTCTTGGCGTCGGCGTTGCAGGTTTTCATCTTCTCCTGCTGCGCGGTCAGCGGTTTGCCGGTCTTGGCGCTGACATCCGCAGCGTAAACCTGCGTCATCGCCATCATCGACAGGCAGGCTGCCAGTATTAAATTTTTCATCGGGTACCCCTCCAAAATTATTGTGATGGCTGTGGGCCGCCATCTTCGCCTTGCTCCCTGAAACTACGGCCGCGCAAATGTAGCCGTCACTTCCGATCTGCACAACTGCCGGCCAATGCCCATAACCTCAAGTCCGGCACATTCCACGACGCTAGTCTGCACTTCGCGTCTGAACGCAACGTGAACAGCGAGCCCGGCGATTTGGATCACCGTAACCCACACACTACTAGCCGTGCCTGTCCGCTGGGGCCGCACGACGACAAACCAGCACCATATTCAGTGCCACTGGAGTGGCTGTCCGCTGTCGCTGCTCTGCCTGCAAAGATTGTTTTAATATACATACTATATATTAATATAGACTATATTTTAAAACTATTTCTCTCGACAAGGTATTAGCAGCGGGCAACAACAAAATCAGGCCGAAACCTTTGATTCGCTATACTCGCGCGGCTTTTCCGGCGACCAAAAACTCATCGTGACCTTTCAAAACATCATCCTTGCGCTGCAACAGTTCTGGGCCAGTCACGGCTGCGTAATCGTGCAGCCGCTGGACATGGAAGTCGGCGCCGGCACTTTCCATCCCGCCACCTTCCTGCGCGCCATCGGCCCCGAGCCGTGGAACGCGGCCTACGTGCAACCCAGCCGCCGCCCGACCGATGGCCGCTACGGCGAGAACCCGAATCGTCTGCAGCACTACTACCAGTTCCAGGTGTTGATGAAGCCGTCGCCGCCGAATATCCAGCAGCTCTATCTGGACTCGCTGCGCATGCTCGGCTTCGACCCGCTGACGCACGACATCCGATTTGTTGAGGACAACTGGGAATCGCCGACGCTCGGCGCCTGGGGCTTGGGCTGGGAGGTCTGGCTTAACGGCATGGAAGTCACGCAGTTCACCTACTTCCAGCAGGTCGGCGGCATCGAATGCCGCCCGGTTGCGGGCGAAATCACCTACGGTCTTGAGCGCCTGGCGATGTACATCCAGGGCAAGGAAAGCGTCTACGATCTGGTGTGGTCGGACGGCCAGCGTCCGCAGGAAGATTCAAAGGCCGCCGGCACTGGCGCCCAGCGCGGCGTTGGCGGCCGTATAGTCACCTACGGCGACGTCTATCACCAGAACGAAGTCGAACAGTCAGCTTATAACTTCGAGCACGCTGACACCGCCGCGCTGTTCGAGCGTTTCGCCAAGGCCGAGGCCGAATGCCAGCGCCTGCTGGCGCTGCCGACGCCGCTGCCACTGCCCGCCTACGAGCGCGTGCTGCAGGCCTCGCATGCGTTCAACATGCTCGACGCGCGCTCGGCGATCAGTGTTACTGAACGTCAGGGTTATATCCTGCGCGTGCGCACGCTGGCCAAGGGCTGCGCAGAGGCGTACTACAACGCACGCGCCAAGATCGCGGGTTTCGCGCCGCTGAAGGCGGCCTAGCCTATGCACCTTGATCCAAACCCCGTACGGCGCCGTCTCACGACGCTAAGATCCCCACGCGTCGCGCGGGGCCCCTCCACGCTGTTCGCGCCGCACTACAACGCACGCGCCAAGATCGCCGGCTTTGCGCCGTTGAAAGCCGCATGATCCTGATCGGCATGTTCGATTCGCCCTTCGTGCGCCGCGTCGCGGTGAGCATGCGGCTGCTCGACCTGCCGTTCGAGCATCGCAACTGGTCGGTGGGCAAGGACCAGACCGAGATTCGTCGCTATAACCCGCTGGGCCGTGTACCGACGCTGGTGCTGGATGACGGCGAAACCCTGATCGAATCATCGGCGATCCTCGACTATCTCGATGACAACGTTGGACCCGCGCGGGCACTGCTGCCCCGCGGCGGGACCGACCGGCGGCTGGCGCTCAAACTGATGGCCATCGCCATCGGCGCCGCCGAGAAGGGCGTAGCGCAGCTTTATGAAGTCGTCTTTCGCCCCGAAGACAAGCGCCACGCGCCCTGGGTCGCGCGCTGCCGCTCGCAGATGGAAGACGCTCTCGGCGAACTGGACCGCTACGCCGCCGGCCTCGACGGCAACGACTGGCTGCTCGGCGAGCGGATGACACAGGCCGACATTACCGTCACAGCTGTGACCACCTTCCTGCACGAGGCGCTGACGCTCGACACGACGTGCCATCCGGCACTGATGCAGCAAGTCGCGCGCTGTGAGGCCCTGCCGATTTTCCGCGATATCCACCTGCCGTTCTTCGCGCCGCAGCCGAATACCCCGTCAGCGTAAGGCGGCGGGCCTCAGACCACGATGGTCTTGAGCCCTACCTCAACGTTGCCACGCGTCGCTTTCGAATACGGGCAGAACTTATGTCCGCCCTCGACGATTTTCCGTGCGTCGTCTTCCGACAAGCCACTGACCCAAGCGGTGATATCGACCTTGAGCCCGAAGCCCGTCGGATCCTTGCCAATGCCCACGGCGACTTCCACTTCCAGCGAAGCCGGCTTGAGCTTCATCTGCGTGGCGACATAATCCACCGCGCCGGCAAAGCAGGCCGCATAACCGGCAGCAAACAGGTCTTCCGGCGTGGTGGTGCCGGGCTTGCCCGGACCGCCCATCGCCTTGGGCACCGATAGATCGGCCTTGACGATGCCGTCGCGAGTTTCGGTATGACCATTACGCCCGCCTGAGGCTACCGCATGCGCGGTGTAAAGCACTTCAACTGACATGTTCGCTTCTCCTTTGTCGTGATTTAAACAGCAAGGTCGTAACGATCAAGGTTCATCACCTTGCTCCAGGCCGCGACGAAGTCACGCACAAACGCCAGCTGCGCGTCGCTGCTCGCATAGACTTCGGCAAGGGCCCTGAGCTGTGAGTTCGAACCGAAGACAAGATCAACAACCGTGCCCGTCCACTTGAGTTCGCCCGTTGCCCGATCACGCCCTTCCAGCACGCCCTCAGATGCGGCGGACTTCTGCCACTTCGTGCTCATCTCGAGGAGATTCACGAAGAAATCATTGCTCAGCGTCCCGGGCCTCTTGGTGAAAACCCCGTACTGCGATTGGCCAACGTTTGCATTCAGGGCGCGAAGGCCGCCAATCAGCACCGCCATCTCTGGCGCGGTCAGCGTCAACAGATTCGCCCGATCCAGCAGCAACTCTGCCGCCGATGCCTCTGCGCCCTTGCGGATGTAGTTGCGGAAACCATCTGCGGTCGGCTCCAGAAACGCGAACGACGCCACATCGGTCTGCGCCTGCGACGCGTCCATGCGCCCCGGCGCGAAGCGCACCTTCACGTCGTGGCCGGCCTTCTTCGCTGCCTGCTCGACCGCTGCGCTGCCTCCCAGAACAATCAGATCCGCCAGCGACACCTTCTTTCCGCCGGATTGCGCGCTGTTGAAATCCTGCTGGATCGCTTCCAGCTTGTGCAGAACCTTCTTCAACTCGGCAGGCTGATTGGCTTCCCAGTCCTTTTGCGGCGCGAGGCGAATGCGTGCGCCATTGGCGCCGCCACGCTTGTCGCTGCCGCGGAACGTCGCTGCCGACGCCCAGGCCGTCGTCACCAGCTGGGAGACGGAAAGGCCGGAGGCGAGAACCTTGGCCTTGAGCGCCGCAATATCCTGCTCATTGATCAGCGGATGATCGACCGCAGGGATCGGGTCCTGCCAGATCAGTTCTTCCTTCGGCACCAGCGGCCCGAGGTAACGCGCCAGCGGACCCATATCGCGGTGCGTCAGCTTGAACCAGGCGCGGGCGAAAGCGTCGGCGAACTGCGCCGGGTGCTGATGGAAGCGCCGCGAAATTTTTTCGTAGGCCGGATCAAAGCGCAGCGACAGATCGGTGGTCAGCATCGACGGCGCGTGACGCTTGGCCGCGTCGTGCGCATCCGGCACCGTACTCGCTCCCGCTGTGCCCTTGGGCTTCCACTGATGCGCACCGGCCGGGCTCTTGGTCAACTCCCATTCGTAGCCGAACAGGTTGTCGAAAAAGTTGTTGCTCCACTGCGTCGGCGTCGTGCTCCAGGTCACTTCCAGGCCGCTGCCGATTGCGTCTTTACCTTTGCCCGTGCCAAAACGGTTGCTCCAACCCAGACCCTGCTCTTCTATGCCCGCCGCTTCCGGCACAGCGCCCACCAAGGCCGCGTCTCCGGCACCGTGGGTTTTGCCGAAAGTGTGCCCGCCCGCGATCAGCGCAACGGTTTCTTCGTCGTCCATCGCCATGCGCGCAAAGGTTTCGCGGATATCGCGCGCCGCAGCGACCGGGTCCGGCTTGCCGTTTGGACCTTCCGGATTGACGTAGATCAAACCCATCTGCACGGCAGCAAGCGGATTTTCGAGATTGCGGTCGCCGGTATAGCGCTTGTCATCCAGCCATTTGCCCTCGGATCCCCAGTAGATGTCCTCGCCCGGCTCCCAAACATCCTCGCGCCCACCGGCGAAACCGAAGGTTTTGAAGCCCATCGATTCCAGCGCCACATTGCCCGCCAGGATCATCAGGTCCCCCCAGGAGATCTTTTTGCCGTATTTTTGTTTCACGGGCCAAAGCAACCGTCGCGCCTTGTCC
>JBOICK010000083.1:0-15916 GCA_050739895.1 Stenotrophobium sp. | reverse complement strand
ACCCCTTGAGCCTAATTGCAAACCCCGGGAGCCATACCTGTGTTTGGCGTGCAGGCCCGCCCCGCAGCGGGAAGCCCGATAACATGGCGCGGCACCCACTTGAGACCTCGTCTCAAGGTAGTGAACGCTTGACGGCGCAGGCGGGAGACACCCCTTCCCTCGCGGTCGCGCAGGACAAGCGGCGGTTACGTGAGCTATTGCGCCAACGGCGCAAATCCATTTCTTCCAGAGACGGCCGTCACGCCGCAAACGCTGCTGCCCGGCATTTTTTGCGCAGCGGCTGGCTGCGCCGGGCACGGCATGTTGCGCTCTACCTGAATCATGGCTCTGAACTGGGCACGGCGCCGCTGATAAGCCTGCTGCGCAATCTGGGCATCCGAGTTTATGCACCGAAAATCGGCCGCGATCACAGCATGCGTTTTCTGGACCTGCGCATCGGCACGCAACTGCGTCGCAATCTTTATGGCATTGCAGAACCAGCAGGACATCGCAACGCGCGTGGCATACGCCGGATGGATCTGGTGATCCTGCCACTACTGGGTTTCGATGCCGGCGGACGGCGCCTGGGCATGGGTGGCGGGTATTACGACCGCGCATTATCTTTTGCACGCGCGTTCCGCAGACCCAGGTTGATCGGCTATGCCTACGCCGCCCAGGAAGTTTCCGCGATACCGGCACAAGCCTGGGACATCCACCTCGACGGCGTCGTCACCGAACGCGGCGCACGTTCCTTCGACAGGAGCACAGCATGGCCTACTGGCTGATGAAATCCGAACCGGAGTCTTTCTCGATCGACACCCTGGCGCAACGACCGGACCAGACCGAAGCCTGGGATGGCGTGCGCAATTACCAAGTGCGCAACATGATGCGCGACCAGATGAAGGCCGGCGACCTTGCGCTGTTCTATCATTCCAGTTGCGACGAGCCCGGCATCTACGGCGTCATGCGCATCGCCAGCAACGCCTATCCTGACCCGACCCAGTTCGACCCGAAGCACCACCATTACGACCCCGCAAGCCAGCCGCAGGAACCGCGCTGGCTGCTGGTCGATGTGAAATTCAAGCGCAAGCTGAAACGGCCGGTGCTGTTGAGCGAGTTGCGCGCGCATGAGCACCAGCTCAAAGGTCTGGCGATACTGGCCAGGGGCAGCCGCCTGTCGGTAGTGCCGGTGCAGAAAGCACACTGGGACTTCATCCTTGGACTGGAAGCAAGGACTCCGGTTAAAAAAATCTAGCGCAGCACCCGGCCACAAGCGCAGAATGCGCTTTGGCGCGGCCGCTGATAACCGCAATAAGGCTGCGCCGTCAATCATCGACAGCAGCGTGGCACAGCCGGGGCGTGACGTGTCCGACCTGTATAAGAAAATCACCAGGAACCAGGCGGTCAAACAACTCGGCCCCGGACTGATTACCGGTGCCGCGGACGACGATCCCAGCGGCATCGCCACCTACTCGCAGGCTGGCGCGCAATTCGGCTACGGCCTGCTGTGGACCATCGTCCTGACTTATCCGCTGATGGTCGCGATACAACTGGTCGCCGCGCGCCTGGGCCGCGTCACCGGACATGGCCTCGCCGCCAATATCCGTACGCGCTTCCCGCGGGCTTTGTTGTTTTTCATCATCGGACTGCTGTTGCTGGCCAACATCATCAACATCGCCGCCGACATCGCCGCCATGGGCGACGCCGCACGGCTGTTGATCGGCGGCGCCGAAAACCAGTACACCGCACTGATCGGACTGGCCTGCCTGACCCTGCAGATTTTCATGTCCTACAAACGCTATGTCACCTACCTGAAATGGTTGACGCTGTCGCTGCTGTCCTACGTCGCCATCGCGTTTTTTGTGCATGTACCCTGGGCGCAGGTCCTGCACGAACTGGTGGCTCCGAGCATCGTATTCAACCGTGAAACCATCATGGTGATTGTCGCGGTGTTCGGCACCACCATCAGTCCCTATCTGTTCTTCTGGCAGGCAGCGCAGGAAGTCGAGGAAATCCGCAACACGCCCGGCGCTACCGCTCTCACCGCGATGACCTCGCAGGAGGCTGAGCCGCACCTGTCCCGCATCAATCTCGACACCATGATCGGCATGGCATTTTCCAACCTGGTGGCGTTCTTCATCATCGTCAGCACCGCTGCCACGCTGCACGCCCACGGCATCACCGATATCGAAACCTCGGCACAGGCCGCCGAAGCGCTGCGTCCCCTCGGCGGTGACTTCACCTTCATGCTGTTCGGCCTCGGCATCGTCGGCACCGGTCTTCTGGCGGTACCAGTACTTGCCGGCTCGGCCGCCTACGCGGTTGCCGAGTGTTTCGAGTGGCGCGCAGGATTGAATCTCGAGTTGCTTGAAGCCCGCGAGTTTTATGGCCTGATCGCACTGGCTACGCTCGGCGGCGTGGTCATCAACTTCGTAGGCATTTCGCCGATCAAGGCCCTGCTCTACAGCGCCCTGCTCAACGGCATCATCGCCGTGCCGATCATGGTGGTGATGATGCTGCTGGCCTCGCAGCCGGAAGTCATGGGCCGCTACACCATCTCGTTGCGGCTGCGCATCTGCGGTTGGCTGGCGACGCTGGTGATGGGCGCGGCCGTCGTCGGACTGTTCGTTACCAGTTGAAAGCCTTACCCGCTATGCGGGATACCGATCTTATCGCTGTTTTATAATATTATTTATATTTAATATATTATTATTTTTTAAAACAATATGATGGACTCTGCGAGCAAGAGCGAGTGGCGCATCCTCAAGCTGTCGTGCCCAGAAACAGCGCGTAAGCAGGATTCTCGGTCTCATCCCAGTAACGATAACCCAGTTCACCCAGGCGCACGCGACACTCGCCGCGCTCGCGGCGCGGCACCTGCAAACCACACAATACGCGGCCATAGGCGGCGCCGTGATTGCGGTAATGAAACAGTGAGATGTTCCAGCGCCCGCTCACCGCGTTGAGAAAATCCAGCGCGGCACCTGGGCGCTCCGGAAACTCGAAACGGAACAGCATCTCATCCGGCAGTGCCGCTGGTGCGCGGCCGCCAACCATGTAGCGCACGTGCATCTTCGCCATCTCGTTGCCGGACATGTCGAGCACTTCATAGCCCTGCTCGCGCAAGCCGGCAATCAAGACCTCGCGCTCGGCGACGCCACCGTTGACCCGGACGCCAACAAATACATGCGCCGCCGCCGGCGATGAATAACGGTAGTTGAACTCCGTGACCGGGCGACGGCCGATGATGCGCAGGAATTTCTTGAAGCTGCCGGGCTTCTCGTCGATGGTCACCGCCAGCAGCGTCTCGGTGGCGTCGCCCAGTTCGGCGCGCTCGGCGATGTGGCGCAGGCGATCAAAGTTGACGTTGGCACCGGACACGATGGCCGCGAGCGTTTGTCCGCTGGCTTTCTGCTCCTGCACCCAGCGTTTCAGACCCGCCAGCGCCAGCGCGCCAGCAGGTTCCGGCAGAGAGCGATTTTCGTAGAAGCAGTCCTGGGTCGCGGCGCAGATCTCATCCACACTCACCAGTACGGTGCCATCGACCAGGTGCCGCGCGACGCGGAAATTCTCCTCACCGATCTGACGCACGGCGACGCCATCGGCAAACAGCCCGACCTGCGGCAGCGTCACGCGACGCCCCGCCGCCATCGCCGCGGCAAAGCAGTTGGAATCCTCCGGCTCGACCGCAATCACCTTGATGCTTGGCTTCAGCGCCTTCAGGTAAGCCGCAACGCCGGCCAGCAGGCCACCGCCGCCGACCGGTACGAAAACCGCGTCGAGATCGGCGCACTGTTCCAGCAGTTCCTTGGCGACGGTGCCCTGCCCGGCGATCACCGCAGGATCATCGTAGGGATGCACCATCGTCATGCCCTTTTCCGCGGCCAGCGCGTAGGCGTGCTCGCGCGCGTCGTCATAGGCATCTCCATGCAGGATCGCTTTGCCGCCCAGCGCACGCACCGCATCGACCTTGATCGCCGGCGTGGTGCGCGGCATCACAATCCAGGCTACAACGCCCATCTTCTGCGCCGCCAGTGCAACGCCCTGCGCATGGTTGCCGGCGGAAGCGGTGATCACGCCGCGCGCCAGTTCATCTGCGGAAAGCTGCGCGATCTTGTTATAGGCGCCACGCAGCTTGAACGAATGCACCGCCTGGATATCCTCGCGCTTGAGCAGCACGCGGTTGCCCAGCCGCCGGCTGAGCCTGGGCGCCTCATCGAGCGGACTGATCTGCGCGACCTCATAAACCCGCGCGGTATCGACACGGGTCTGGTAGGCCTTGAGGATTTTTTGCACATCCGCGCTGAACCGCGGCGGCCGGGCTGGGGCGTTCAAGATGGAAATAGTGTTGGGGGGCGGGGTGCAATATCATAGCGCGCCTGTCACTGGCTCCTTACGCGGACCCGCATCACTTATGTCCTCCAGCATCAGCTTCATCGGCGGCGGCAACATGGCCGCCGCGCTTATCGGCGGCCTGCTCGCAGCGGGTCACGCGCGCGCGTCCATACATGTAGCCGAGCCCAATACTGAACGGGCACAGTGGTTGCGCGATCAGTTTGGCGTCGCCGTCGCCGCGACTGCCGCCGAAGTTGTCCACGGCACGCAAACCGTGGTGCTGGCAGTCAAGCCGCAACAGATGGCGCAGGCGCTGAACGGATTAAAACTGGACGCGGGCGCGACCATCGTCTCCATTGCCGCCGGTGTGCGGCTGGCCAGCTTGCGTAGCTGGCTGGGCGATGCGGTGCACTATGTACGCACCATGCCCAATACGCCGGCGCTGGTGCAGAAAGGCATCACCGGTCTCTACGCGCCCGCCGACACGCCTGACGGTGCGCGCCGTCGCGCCGAAACCGTGCTCAAGGCGGCAGGTGAAATCTGCTGGCTGAAATCCGAATCCGACCTCGATGCGGTGACCGCGTTGTCCGGCTCCGGCCCGGCCTATTTCTTCCTGCTGACCGAAGTGCTGCGCGAGGCCGGTGAAAAGCTCGGCCTGGAGCGTGAAGTTGCAGGCAGACTGGCACAGCAGACATTCATCGGCGCTGCCGAGATGGCGGCACGCAGCGATCAGGATGTGAGCAGCCTGCGCGTACAGGTCACCTCAAAAGGCGGCACCACTGCAGCGGCGTTGCAGGCTCTTGAAACAAGCGATATTCGTGGCATATTTGAGCGCGCCCTCGCCGCCGCCGCGATCCGCAGCAAGGAATTGGGCGACCAGCTGGAGAAAACCGTGTAATGGCCGCCAACGCCGACAACGCCTTGTATTTCCTCGTCACCACGCTGTTCGATCTGGTGCTGTGGGCCTTCCTGCTGCGCGTACTGCTGCAGTGGGTGCGCGCCGATTTTTACAACCCGATTTCGCAACTGATCTGGCAGGTCACACGCTACCCGGCCGACTGGCTGCGCGGCATCGTGCCGCGCTGGCGCAATCTCGACAACGCCGCGCTGCTGGTACTGTTCCTGCTGGCAACGATCTACATCTATATCGTTTCCGCCCTGCTCGGTTTCCATATCGACAGCCTGTCGCTGGCGGCCTACGCCCTGCTCAAGATCGCGGTGCTGCTGGTGAACCTGCTGACCTTCACACTGTTCGTGCAGGCGATCCTGTCCTGGGTCGGGCCGGGCGTGAACAATTCCGCCAGCAATGTGCTTTGGAGTCTCAATGAACCGCTGCTGCGGCCGGTGCGGCGCTTCATCCCGCCGATGGCCGGCCTCGACCTGTCGCCACTGGCGGTAATGCTGGCGTTGCAGGTGGTCAGCCGGCTGATTCCGCTGCCGGGTGTGTTCCGCTAAATGTCCGCAACTGCGCCCGACTCCGTCGGCATCGTCGCGCCGCGAAAAATCCTGATCGAACAGCCCTTGCTGCTCGACTGCGGCCGCACGCTGCCGCGCCACGAATTGATGATCGAGACCTATGGCACGCTGAACCGCGAGCGCAGCAATGCGCTGCTGGTCTGCCACGCGCTGTCCGGCGATCATCACGCGGCCGGTTACCACGGCCCGGACGACAAGAAACCGGGTTGGTGGGATAGCGCTATCGGTCCCGGCAAACCGATCGACACCACGCGCTTCTTCGTCGTCAGCCTGAACAATCTCGGCGGCTGCCAGGGATCGACCGGCCCAGGTTCGATCAATCCGGAAACCGGCAAACCCTGGGGCCCGGACTTCCCGCTGCTGACGGTCCGCGACTGGGTGCGCTCACAGGCGCTGCTGGCGGATCATCTCGGCATTACTCAGTGGGCCGCGGCCATCGGCGGCTCGCTCGGCGGCATGCAGGCAATGCAGTGGGCAATCGACTTGCCGCAGCGCATCCGCCACGCCATCGTCATCGCCGCCGCACCGAAAATCTCGGCGCAGAACATCGCCTTCAACGAGATCGCACGCCAGGCGATCCTGTCCGATCCTGATTTTCACGGCGGCCATTTCTATGATCACGGCGTGGTGCCCTCGCGCGGGCTGAAACTGGCACGCATGCTCGGCCACATCACCTACCTGTCGGACGCAGCGATGCGCGCCAAATTCGGCCGCGTGCAGCGCGGCAACCAGCCAAGTTTCAACTACGAAGTCGAGTTCGAGGTCGAAAGCTACCTGCGCTACCAGGGACAGTCGTTCGTCGACCGTTTTGACGCCAATACCTATCTGATCATGACCAAGGCGCTGGACTACTTCGACCCGGCGCGCGAATTCGGCGACGATCTCGCCACCGCCTTGCGCCGCGCCAGCGCAAAATTCCTGGTCATCGCCTTCTCCAGCGACTGGCGCTTCTCGCCGGCGCGCTCGCGTGAAATCGTCAAGAGCCTGGTCGACGCCGGCCGCGATGTCAGCTACGCGCTGATCGACTCTACCCTGGGTCACGACGATTTCCTGATGCCGCTGCCGCAATATCACCGCGTGCTGCACGATTACCTGCAGCGCATCGGCGGAGTATCCGCATGAGTGCCGCACAGGCCGCGCTGCGTCCCGACCTCGCATTGATCTGCGACTGGATCGCGCCCGGTTCGAGCATCCTCGACCTCGGCTGCGGCGATGGCAGCCTGCTGGCGCATCTGGCGCGCACGCGCGATGTGCGCGGCTACGGGCTCGAAATCGACCCGGCCAACCTCGCGCAGTGCATCGCGCGCGGCGTCAACGTGATTCAGGCCGACCTCGACGACGGCCTGCGCGATTTCGAGAACGGCGCGTTCGACTATGTCGTGATGACCCAGGCATTACAGGCGCTGCAGCGGCCGGACCAGGCGCTGGCCGAGATCCTGCGCGTCGGCCGCACCGGCATCGTCACCTTCCCCAACTTCGGCCATTGGCGCGTGCGCAGCGCACTGGCGCTGGGCCGCATGCCGGTGACGCCGTCGCTGCCGGAGACCTGGTACAACACGCCGAACATCCACCTGTGCACGGTCGCCGATTTCGAGGATTTGTGTCATGCGCGCAACTGGCGCATCGGCCAGCGCCTGCTGCTCGACCACGATCACCGCGAGGGCCTGCGGATCCGCTTCGCACCCAACCTGTTCAGCGAGATCGCGATGTACCGCTTGCAAGGCCCGGACACCGGCAAGCCATGAAATTCCGCGGCGCCATGTTGCTGGCTGCCTGGCTGTTGCAGACCAGTGTGGCCGCGGCGGGTGAACCGGTCGTGCGCAGCAACGGCTACGTCGTGCGCTACGCAGCGCTGGCCAGCACCGGCTTTACCGCAGAAGTCGCGCGCCAGTACGGCATCACGCGTCAGGCCAACCACGGCGTGCTGATCATCAACGTCCAGCGCCAAGATGCGATGCCGGGCAAGTCAGCGCCGTTGCCGGCCACGGCAACCGGCAAGGCCACCAGCCTGATGGGCGACAGTCAGGACCTGCAGCTACGCAGCGCGCCGCAGTCCGGCACGCAGGATTTGCTGGCGGATTTCGAGATGATCAACAGCGAGTACCTGCGCTTCGACGTCGACGTGCTGCCGCAGGGCAGCAGCACGCCAATCCATGTGCATTTCGAGCAGCAGTTCTACAACGACCGCGACTGAGAGATCCTAGATCGAAAATCCTACGCGCAGGCTGTAGGTATCGTTGTTGCCGGTGCGCTCGTATTCCGGCGTCAACTCCAGCATCAACAGTGAAAACCGGAAGCCGGCGAACACGCGGCCCTTGTTCACCGTGTGGCTGTGCAATCCGGTGCTGGCGTCGGGATCGGCGTTGCCGCGCACGATGCCGGCACCGATGTACGGCGTGATGATCGCAAACCCCTTGGACAGCGATACATCCGCGCTGGTGGCGCTGTACTTGAACTGGTCAATGCCGCTGGTGGCGTTGTAGGCCACGCGCACTGCCAGCGCCGGTTCGGCGATGCCGCCGGGCAGCACGGCGTAGCGCAGTTCCGCACCCCACAGCCTGGCGCTGGTTCCCGGAATCGCGCTGTAAGTGGCGCCAATGTCGAAGTTGAACGGCAAACCCTTGTGCACGACCAGGCCGGCAGTGCCGACCGCACTGACGTTGCTGCCGGTGAGGTTTTTCCACGAAGTCTCGTGCTGCGTCGGTGTGTAACTGCCGTAGGCGCCGACGCCGATGCCGGTGATGCCGGTGGCCGCGGCCGGGCCCAGCGCGCGATAGTGCAGCCCGGCGGTGAGGTCTTCGGTGATGTTGTCGAAGTCACCCTGGAACGCGGCACAGCCCTGCGGCACGCTGGCGCAGCTCAGGTTCAGGTTGGCGCTGCCGGCGAAGGCGGGCGCGGATACGGCAAGTGCGGCGGCAAGCAGGATGCGGCGCATGGTTTTGCTCTCCATAAGTCGGAGCCGGAAGAATAGCAAAGCCGGGCGTGGCGACAGCACCCCCGAGTGCGGGGACTGGACCCGCTGTACGGATTGCGGAAATCAATTTGAGTTTATTAATCTAATATTTTATTAATTATTTATTATATTAAAACATCCTGACTGGGAATACCTGCGCAGCGGGTCGCACCGATTTGCCGGCGGAGGAATTCATTGCGGCCAGTGCTGGCGGATGAACGGCATCGCGGTGTCCTGCAGCACGCCGAGTTGGCCGTGGAAAAAATGTCCGGCGCCCTGCACTGTCACCAACTCCGGCGGCGGCGAGAATTTTTGCAGTGCGCGCACGGTGTCGGCGTAATCCACCACGTCGTCGTCGGTGCCGTGCAGCACCAGCCAGGGACACGGCGGACGCGGCGGCAATGGCTCGTCGACGTATTTCTCGAACGGCGGCGCAACGCTGACCTGTACCGCCGGTTGCGCCGCGGCCGCGGCCTTGATGCTGACAAACGCTCCAAAAGAAAAGCCCGCCAGCAACAGGCGCGCACCCGGCAATCGTGCGCGCATCCACTCGACCAGGAACAGCGTGTCGGCAGTTTCGCCGACGCCGCGATCATGCACGCCTTCACTGCGGCCGACGCCGCGAAAATTGAAGCGCAGCGCGTGCAGGCCAGCCTGTGTCGCACTCGCCGCCAGCGTGTAAACCACCTTGTTGCTCATCGCGCCGCCGAACAGCGGATGCGGATGGCAGATCACCGCAAAGCCGGCGGACCTGGCCGGTTCGCGTGGCGCCGACAGCAGCACCTCGATACGCCCGGCAGGGCCGTGGACCAGACGCGTATCGGTCGCACCCGGCGCCGGCAGCGGTGCGTCGGCGGCGATCATGGCGCGATCGCGCTGAAATCGAAAACGTGGTCGAGCAGATACGGATCGTCGAATTGACCTTCGCCGACGAACTTGATCGCATGCCGCCCCCAGGCGCGCATCGCGCCGGGGCTGCGCACGCCGCTGATCCACAGCCACCAGCGCTCGGCGCGTTCGGTGCCCGCAATCAGGCCGGTGCCGGCGTCGAACAGGCTGCGCGGTTTACCGGCCACGTCCGGCAATTGCAGCAGCGCCACATACGGCAGCATCCGGTAGTGACCGCTCTGCCCTTGCGCCTGCGGCACTTCGCGCTGTGGCAGCACCCGCTGCACGAAGTGCGTGCCGGCGGCGATGCGCACCGCCACCGGCGTGACACCGACCGGCGCACCCTGCGGAATCAGCGCGGACTCGCTCCAGAAACCCTGATCGCCGCGACGCTTGAGCGGACGCGCAGTGAAATATTCGTGGTAACAGCCGCAGGGATGAATCGTGTCATAGACCAACGGCCGGCCGTCACTGCCCAGCGTCACGCGCCAGACCAGACCGTCGAGATGCCCGGCATAGGCATCCAGTGCCGAAGTCGCCGGCCGTGCCGCAAACCAGACGATGTAGACCAGTTGCGGCAGCACCCTGCCGTCGATGCGGGCGTCATCCTGCAACACGTAAGTCACCGCGGAGCCGGTGTCCAGCGTCGGCTGGTCGTGCGCATCGAACACCGGATGCCCTAGGCGATCATCATCGCTTTGCGTCTCCACCCACCATTGCGGCGCATACGCAACGAACATGCGCTGCAACTGCTGCGGGCTGAACCGCGGCAGTCCCAGCGGCGACTGCGCGCCCGCAGCGATCCAGCCCGCCACCTCATCCGGTGTAGCCGGCACGATGCCGGGGTCAGCGACCGCCTGCCACAACGTCATCTGCGCGGATGCCGGCGACTGCAACGGCTGCGCAAAATCCTCACGCGCCTGTGCCTGATAGCGGTCGACACCGATTTTCAGGAACGGCATCGTCAACGGATACGCGCCGAACAATCGCTGTACGAAGGAATAATCGGACGGCACCCGCACCGCATCGCGCAGGCGCGCGCGCGCCGCAGGCGTGGTGAGGTCGGCCTGCGCCAGCTGGTCGCCGCAGTGTTGCAGGCGCTGGCGCAAATCAAGCAGCTTCTCATCCCATTGCGTCCTGCCATTGGCGACGAGGATTTCGCGATCTCGCGCAGCGCTGTCGGCCTGACGCAGCGCCGTTATCCAGGCATCGAAGCGCCGATCGTCCTTCACCTCATCGCGAAACGATGCCAGCAGACGGCTGCTCCGCAGATACGGGAATCCCGGCACACGATACAGGCCCGGATCGGCGGCGCCGCTGACGTCCGTCTTGCGGTCCACCGCAGCGTACAGTGCGCGGCATTCAGTCAGCGGGCCTGAGCGCAAAGGCACCTGCGCGCAACCGGCGAGCACCGCGGCGCACAGCAGCAGCGCGGCGATCTGGCGCAAAACAGCGACGAAACACTGCATCGGCGACCATGCCGGAAATCGGAACCTGCATTGTGCCAGAGCCGCCGCCACACATCGCAATCCGCGAACCGGCGCGCTTGCCATGTTTGCGGCGCATGCCTATAGTTCGGACGTCATTTCGGATACCTCCTGCGATCATCATGAGCGCAGGCTTTCAACGCCAACAAAGTGCGGGGGAGTTTCAATGCGCAAGCTACTTATCGGGATCGCGGCAGGTGCCTTCATCAGCGGCACGGTTTGCGTGGCCCAGGCTGCCGGCCCGGATTACAACAATCCGCAAGCCAAGGCTTACGTCAACCTGTCCTTCGGCGGCGACAGCGATGCGAAAAGCACGCTGACCAACAGCCTGCACTACGGCCTGCGGCTGGATCACAACAACCTGCTCGGCAACGCCACACTACTGCCGGCAATCTCGCAACTCGATTTCAGCCTCGGCGGCTTCAACGACATGAGCGTCAATGGCGTGCCGTTCCTGTATCGCGCCGTGCGGCTTGACGAGGACGGCCAGACCACCACCTACAGCGTGTGGGACTGGGGCCTGCTCGCGGTCGGCGTAGCCGGCCTCGGCTTCGCCATCTATGAAGTCACCAAGACCAAGGCAAGCCCTGACTCGACCACCAAGACCACAACTGTCGCAACTCCCAACGGCAACGTCGTCGTCACCACCGTCAACGGCGTCGTCACCACCGTCGTCAACGCAGTGACCGGCGCAGGTATTCCGCTCAATACCGTCACCGGACCTGTACTGACGGCGATCTGTGGTGCGACCGGCGCGATCGGCGGATTGGGTTGCCCGGCATTCAGCTCGGCCAACGAACGTGCGTTATCGTCGGTGCTCGACGAACGCGACAACCAGCGCCTGGAATGGCTTAACAGTGACAACGGCCACATGGGCGATCTTTACGCGATCCAATAAATTTTGACTGTATGCAGACAGGGGAGCCTTTGGCTCCCCTTGTCGTTTGCGGTGCAACAAACCTATGGACTCCAACCTCCTGAACTCGCGTTACCCCCGGCTCGCACGCCTGTACGGCATTGACCTGCGCTCCCTGGCCCTGTTCCGTTTCCTGCTCGGCGCCGCGCTGCTGCTGACACTGTGCCGCGATCTCGCCGGCCTCGGCGCGTTCTACAGCGACGGCGGTGTGATGCCGCGCGCCTGGATCATCGGCTCCGACAGCTCGCAGCGCCTGTCGCTGTATTTTCTCAACGGCTCCTGCTCATTTGCAGCTGCGCTGCTGTTGCTGCAATGCGTGTTCGCGCTGATGCTGATGCTAGGTTGGCGAACGCGGCTGGCCGGCATCGCCAGCTTCGTGCTGTGGGGCTCACTGCTGAACCGCAATCCGCTGATCCTCAGTGGTGGCGACACACTGATCGCCTGCCTGCTGTTCTGGATACTGTTCGTGCCGGCTGCGGCGCGCTATTCAGTGGACGCAGCCCTCAGCCGCGCAACACCACGCGCAGAAGATTCGCAGCTGTCGTGGGGGGCACTCGGTTTGCTGCTGCAAATCGTGGCGGTGTGTTTTTTCAGCGCGCTGGCGCCGGCCGGCATGCTGTGGCACCGCGACCTGCTCGGCCTGCATGACCTGCTGTCACTGCAAACCGACACTACCGCGCTGGGCAACTGGTTGCTGAATTTTCCACTGGCGCTGAAAGCCGGCAGCGCGCTGATCTGGTGGCTGGCGCTACTGGCGCCGCTGCTGGCGTTCGCGCCGATTTTCACGCGGCAACTGCGCTTTGCTGCCGTTCTCATTTTCGCCACGCTCAACCTTTGCCTGCTGCTGTGCCTGAACCTCGGCAACACGCCTTGGATCGGCCTGATTGCATGGACGCCATTTCTGGGCGGCTGGCTCTGGGATGCGCTGGCGGCACGCGCGCTGCGGCACCATCCAGGCACGCTGCGCATCTATCACGATCACGACTGCATTTTTTGCGTTAACGCCTGCCGCATCCTGCAACAGTTCCTGATTTTGCCGCGCGCACAAATCGCAGCGGCGCAGGACACGCCGCGTGCCAATTCCCTGCTGCAAGCCAACCGCTCCTGGGTAGTAATCGACGGCGACGATCAGGCGCACATGAAATGGCCCGCGCTGGTCGTGCTGGTCAAACACTCGCCGCTACTGGGCTGGCTGTGGCCGCTGCTGCGCAATAACGTCTGGGTTGTGCCTGGTAACGCGGTCTATGACTGGATCGGGCGCCATCGCGCACGTCCTGGAGTGCATCCGCAGACGCGTGAAATAAGTTTCGAGATTTCACGATTCTGGCAGCGCGTCGCCGCGCTGTCCGTCGTGCTGCTGCTGTGCTGGAACCTGGCGGCGCTCGACGCGCTGCCTACAGCGGTCCGGCGCGTACTCGATCCAGCCATGCGCATGCTGCGTCTGGACCAGTCATGGAACATTTTTGCGCCCTACCCGTTCAGGGATGACGGCTGGTTCGTGATTCCGGCGCAACTCGCCGACAGCACTGAACTGGACCTGCTGCACCCGCGGCGCGGCGTGCCGGATTACAGCACCTCAGCCGCGACCCCGGGCGCTGACGGCACGCGCTGGCATCTGTATTTGCGTCATTTGTCGGAGGCCTCACGCAGTGGTGATCGCGAGCAGTACGCACAATACCTGTGCCGCGAGTGGAACCGGCACCAGCCGGTCAACGCACCGCACCGGCTACTCGCATTCAAGCTGATCTACATGCTGCGCCGCACGCCGCCGCCCGGCACGCCCACGCATGTCGAGCAGCTGGTGCTGTCGCGGCATGACTGCGTGCCTGCAGACGGCGAACTCTCGCTGCCTGCTGATTAAAACGATGATCGATATTGGCGCCAACCTCGCGCACGACAGTTTTGATCGCGACCTGGATGACGTGCTGACGCGCGCGTGGAATGCGGGGCTCGACGCCATCATTGTCACCGGCAGTTCACTGGCCAGCGCGCAGCAGGCGATGCAACTGGCAAGACGTCATCCACAAAAACTCTATGCCACCGCCGGCCTGCATCCGCATCACGCCAACGAATGGACGCCGGAACTCGGCGAACACTTTCATGAACTGGCGGCGGAACCGGAAGTGGTTGCGCTCGGCGAATGCGGTCTCGATTATTTTCGCGACCTGTCGCCGCGCGCCGATCAGCGCCGCGCCTTTGCCGCACAGCTTGAACTAGCGGCGCAACTGCACAAACCGCTGTTCCTGCACCAGCGCGACGCGCATGCGGATTTCCTCGCCATGCTCGGCGAATACCGCACACGCCTGGGCGATGTCGTGGTGCACTGTTTCACCGACACCCGCGCCGCACTGAATGACTACCTCGCACTGGATTGCCACATCGGCATCACTGGCTGGATCTGCGACGAGCGCCGTGGCGCGCACCTGATCGAAGCGGTACGCGACATTCCCGACGCGCGCCTGCTGATCGAAACCGACGCGCCCTACCTGTTGCCGCGCAACGCGACGCACAGGGATGTGCAAGTGCCGCAAGCGCAGGATGCGCAGGAGCGGCCGCCGAAACAGGTACATCGCCGCAACGAACCCTGTTTTCTACTTTGGGTCGTTAAAGCACTTGCCGCCGCGCGCGGGCAGAGTGAAGCGCATGTCGCCAACATCACCACCGAAAACGCGCGGAGCTGTTTCGGGTTGGCCCTGTAAATAGCGTATGAACGGTCACCCGCTCTTCGCGAATACGGCACAGAATTCGTTATTTTTAATATAATATAATTATAAACATACTATAATTAATAACGTAATCTCACCCCAATCGGCACACAGCGGGTGACGTATTCCAGACCTTTAGTCCGTCACCGCGCCCTGGCTCGCCGTAGATACCAGTTTGGCGTACTTGGCAAGCACGCCACGAGTGTAGCGCGGCTCCGGCTGCTTCCATTTGGCACGGCGCTGGGCCAGCACTTCATCGCGGATGTTCACCTGCAACAGCAGTCTGTGTGCGTCGATGGTGATGCTGTCGCCCTCCTCCACCAAGCCGATGTTGCCGCCGACAAAAGCTTCTGGCGCGACATGGCCGACCACCATGCCCCAGGTGCCACCGGAGAAACGGCCATCGGTAATCAGCCCGACGCTCTCGCCGAAACCCTTGCCAATCAACGCCGAGGTCGGCGCCAGCATCTCGCGCATGCCGGGGCCGCCCTTGGGGCCTTCGTAGCGAATCACCAGCACGTCACCGTGCTTGATCTGGTCAGCCATGATCGCGGCCATCGCCTGCTCTTCGGAATCGAACACGCGCGCAGGTCCCGTGATCACCGGATTCTTCAGGCCGGTGATTTTCGCCACCGCGCCTTCGGTCGCCAGATTGCCCTTGAGCACCGCGAGATGGCCCTGCCGGTACATCGGCCGGTCCATCGGACGGATCACATCCTGGTCCTTGCGCGGCTCAACCGGCACGCTGGCCAGCGCTTCGGCCATGGTCTCGCCGGTGATGGTCAGCGCATCACCATGCAACAAGCCGGCGTTGAGCAGCATCTTCAGCACCTGAGGCACGCCGCCGGCTTGGTGAAAATCCACGGCAACGTATTTTCCTGAAGGCTTGAGATCGCACAGCACCGGCGTGCGCTGGCGGATGGTCTCGACATCGTCGAGCGTGAACGGCACCTGCGCCGCATGCGCGATGGCGAGGAAATGCAGCACCGCGTTGGTCGAGCCGCCGGTCGCCATGATCAGCGCGCAGGCGTTCTCGATCGCCTTGCGCGTGACGATGTCGCGCGGCTTGATGTCCTTGCGCACCGCCTCAACCAGCACGCGCGCGGAGTCGGCAGCGGAATCGGCCTTCTCCGCATCCGGCGAAGCCATCTGCGAAGAGCCCAGCAGCGACATGCCC
>JBOICK010000082.1:0-29372 GCA_050739895.1 Stenotrophobium sp. | reverse complement strand
TCAGCAGACCAAGGGTCTCAAGACCCGCAATAACAAGCGCACGCAGAGCATGATCGTGCGCAGTCGCCATAAGAAGTAGCACTGTTTATTTTTGAGGTGTAACCGTGCCGCGTTCAGTCAAAAAAGGACCTTTTATTGATCATCACCTTTCCAAGAAGGTGACAGAGATGACGGGTTCACGTGTCAAAAAGCCGATCAAGACCTGGTCTCGCCGCTCCATGGTGGTGCCAGACATGGTCGGGCTCACCATGCAGGTGCATAACGGCAAGCTGCATGTGCCGGTGTTTATCACCGAACATATGGTCGGGCACAAGCTTGGCGAATTTGCCCCTACTCGGACGTTCAAAGGGCATTCCGCCGACAAAAAAACCGACGCGAAAGCGGCGACCAAGTAGGACAGGCCCATGCACACGCAAGCAGTTCTCAAATTTGTACGCCTGTCACCGCAGAAGGCGCGTCTGGTGGCTGATCTGGTTCGCGGCAAGAAGGTCGGCGAAGCGATCAACACGCTGAAGTATTCGCAGCAGCGTGCGGCCGGCATCATCCGCAAAGTGCTGGAATCGGCGATTGCGAACGCCGAAAACAACAATGGCGCCGATGTTGACGAATTGAAGGTCTCATCCATTTTTGTAGACGAAGGTCCGGTGATGAAGCGCACCAGTCCGCGTGCCAAAGGCCGCGCAGATCGCATCGTCAAGCGTACCAGCCACATCACTGTCCGCGTGGCGGCCGAGTAAGAGAGAGACTATGGGTCACAAAGTTAATCCAAACGGTTTTCGGCTCGGCATCACTACCCAGTGGACGTCGAACTGGTACGCCGAGCATGGCGCTTACAGCGAGAATCTGAACAAGGACATTGCTGTCCGCAAATTCCTGCGTGAGAAGCTGGCGCAGGCAAATGTTTCACGCATCCAGATTGACCGGCCGGCGAAGAGCGCGCGCGTTACGATTCACACAGCGCGTCCCGGCATAGTTATCGGCAAGAAAGGCGAAGACATTGAGAAGCTGAAGCAGGATGTCGCCAGGATCATGGGACTCAAGTCCGATGTGGTGCACATCTCGGTCGAGGAAATCCGCAAGCCCGAGCTTGATGCTCAGCTGATCGCCGAAAGCGTTGCGCAGCAGCTTGAGCGACGCATCATGTTCCGCCGCGCAATGAAGCGGGCAGTGACCAATGCGATGCGCTTGGGTGCAGGTGGCATCAAGGTCCAAGTTGGCGGTCGTTTGAACGGCGCCGAGATTGCCCGTGTCGAGTGGTATCGCGAAGGCCGCGTGCCTTTGCATACGCTGCGTGCGCTGGTGGATTATTCGACAGCGGAAGCGAAAACCACCTACGGCATCATTGGCGTGAAGGTTTGGGTATTCTCCGGCGAGATGTTTGATGCATCTGCCCACGCCGAGAAAAAAGAAGAAAACACCGCCGAGGCCCAGGCGGCCTAAGGCCCGGAGTTAGTCATCATGATGCAACCCAAGCGAACCAAATATCGCAAGCAGATGAAGGGCACCAATACCGGTCTGACCTTCAACGGCAACAAGGTCAGTTTCGGCGAATATGGACTCAAGTCCACCGAGCATGGCCGAATTACTGCGCGTCAGATCGAGGCGGCACGCCGCGTCATCACACGCTATGTCAAGCGCGGCGGCAAGCTCTGGATCCGCATTTTCCCAGACGTGCCGGTAACCAAGAAGCCGTTGGAAGTCCGCATGGGCTCAGGCAAGGGCAATGTCGAATACTGGGTCGCCAAAGTGCAGCCAGGAAAAATGCTTTACGAAATGGAAGGCGTAACCGAGGAAGAGGCGCGTAAGGCGTTTCGCCTTGCCGCCGCCAAGCTGTCGGTGAAGACGACCTTTGCCAACCGGATGATCCTCTAATGAAAGCACACGAATACGTGAAGACTCTGCGAGACAAGAACGCAGAAGGTCTGACCGAGGAGCTCAAGGCATTGCGCAAGGAGCAGTTCAATCTGCGCATGCAGCAGGCTTTGGGACAGCAGAGCAAAAGTAGCCTGACGCGAGTAGTGCGCAAGAATATCGCGCGGGCCAAGACGGTGATTCGTCAGCAGGTGAAAGCGTCATGAGCGAAGCGACAGACAGCAAGAAAGCCGGCAACCGGGTCGTAGGCCAGGTCGTCAGTACCAAGGCAAACAAGACCATCACAGTGCTGATTGAGCGCCGCGAGCGGCACCCGCTGTACGGCAAATATGTGCGCAAGTCGACCAGACTGCACGCACACGATGAAAACAATCAGTGCAAGGAAGGCGACACGGTAGTCATCGTGGAAACCCGCCCGCTATCCAAACTCAAGCGCTTCCGTCTGGTGGAAGTGATCAAGTCGGCCCACGCTTAAGCAGGAGAAGCAGACATGATTCAGCAAGAGTCTTTCCTGGTTGCAGCTGACAACAGCGGTGCCAAACTGGTGCAGGTCATTCAGGTCAAGGGCAGCACGGGCCGTCGTTACGCTGGCGTGGGTGACCTGATCAAGGTCACGGTCAAGGACGCAATTCCGCGCGGCAAGGTCAAGAAAGGCGAGGTGCACGATGCGGTAGTCGTACGCACACGTTTTCCGATCCGCCGCCCGGATGGATCAGCGATCCGTTTCGACACCAATGCCGCGGTGCTCCTGACCAACAAGCTGGAGCCGCTGGGAACCCGTATCTTCGGGCCAGTGACCCGTGAGTTGCGCGAGCGTTTCATGCGCATTATTTCCCTGGCGCCAGAAGTTCTGTAAGAGTCGAGTACAGCGATGAACAAGATCAGAAAAGGTGACGCAGTTGTCGTCATCACCGGTAAAGACAAGGGCCGCCGCGGCAGCGTCAGCCAGGTTCTGGATACGGGCCATGTGCTCGTTGAAGGCATCAATATCGCCAAGAAGCACTTGAAGCCCAATCCCAACGCAGGGGTGCAGGGCGGCATCGTCGAGCAGGAAATGCCGATTGATGTGTCGAATGTTCTGCTATGGAATGCCAAGGCCGGCAAAGCCGACCGCGTTGGTTTCAGATTCATAGGCGAAGGCGAAAAGCGCCGCAAGGTCCGTTACTTCAAGTCCAACCAGGAAGTGGTGGACGGCTAAGAGATGCAGGCATGGCAAATCTAGAAAAAGTTTATCGCGAACAGCTCACCGCCGAACTTCAGAAGAAGCTCGGCTGCGGAGCCATGGAAGTTCCGCGTATTACCAAGATCACCTTGAACATGGGTGTTGGCGAGACGACTACGGACAAAAAGATTATCGAGCACGCTGTCGCCGATATGATCGCGATTGCAGGGCAGAAGCCGGTGATCACGAAGTCGCGACTGTCGATTGCCGGATTCAAGGTTCGCGAGAACTTTCCGGTGGGTGTGAAGGTGACGCTGCGCAGGGTTCGCATGTATGAGTTCCTGGAACGCATGATCGTGATTGCGCTGCCGCGTATCCGTGATTTTCGCGGCATCAGCGCACGCGGCTTCGACGGCCGCGGCAATTTCAACTTCGGCATCACCGAACAGATCATTTTCCCCGAAATTGAGTACGAAAAAGTCGATGCGCTGCGTGGTATGAACATCACGATCACCACGACTGCCCGGAACGACGAGCAGGGCAAGGCTTTGCTCGACTCATTCCATTTCCCGTTTCGCAAGTAGGGCTGAACACATGGCCAAGAAGAACATGATCATGCGCGAGAAGAAGCGAGCCGCGCTGGTCGTCAAATACGCCAAGAAGCGCGAAGCGCTCAAGGCTGTCGTCGTCGATATCAATGCGACCTACGATGAAAAGCAGGCTGCGGTGGTCACGCTGCAGAAACTGCCGCGTGACTCCAGTTATACGCGCAAGCGCAATCGCTGCCAGATTACCGGCCGTTCGCGCGGTGTTTACAAGAAATTCGGTCTGGCGCGCCACAAGCTGCGCGAAGCCGCAATGAAGGGCGAAGTGCCCGGCCTCAAGAAAGCAAGCTGGTAAGGGAATATCTCATGAGCATGAATGATCCCATTTCAGATTTTCTGACGCGCATCCGTAACGGCCAGCAAGCAGGCAAGAAACAAGTCGTATCGCCTTCGTCGCTGATGCGTGAAGCGATTGCCAAGGTGTTGAAGGAAGAAGGCTATGTTGCCGATTTCTCGGTGACTGCGGATGGCGGCAAGAAAACCATCGCCGTGACCCTGAAGTATTTCCAGGGCAAGCCGGTGATCGAGCGTATCGAGCGCGTCAGCAAGCCCAGTCTGCGTATTTACAAGGGCAAGGACGAATTGCCCAAAGTGCTTGGCGGTCTGGGTATCGCCATTCTTTCCACTGCCAAAGGCGTAGTGAGCGACCGTCAGGCGCGCGCTGCGGGTCATGGCGGTGAAGTTCTCTGCATCGTTGCATAAGACCGGTACCTGTCATGTCACGAGTCGCAAAAATGCCGGTACAGATTCCGGCGGGTGTACAAGTTACCGCCGATGCGGGTCAACTCATCGTCAAGGGTGCGAAAAGCACCTTGTCGATGAAACTGCCGGCCGGCATCAGCATCGATATCAAGCCGGGTGTGGCGGAGCTTGCGGAAGCATCACGCAAGGCCAACGCCATGGTTTCCGGTACGGTGCGCGCCCTGTTGAACAACATGATTAAGGGTGTCACCAAGGGTTATGAGCGCAAATTGCTGCTGGTCGGCGTGGGTTATCGCGCGCAGACCCAAGGCAAAAAACTGAACCTGTCGGTGGGTCTGTCGCATCCGGTCGAGTACCCGATTCCGGAAGGCATCACGGTGGAAACGCCGAGCCAGACCGAAATCCTGATCAAGGGCGCAAGCAAGCACATGGTCGGCCAGGTTGCCGCCGACATCCGCAGCTATCGTCCGCCGGAGCCGTACAAGGGCAAGGGCGTGCGCTACTCCGATGAAAAAGTCGTGATGAAGGAAGCGAAGAAGAAGTAGTTGAGTTACAAACCGGGTTTCCGGCGGCGCTTAGTGTCCATCCCTGGATTAGACGCCGCAGAAATGGGTTATTGAAGCGAACGAGATTGAAGGCAATGAAAGACAAGAACGAGACCCGATTGCGCCGTGCCCGTCGCACGCGGTCACATATCCGCAAGCTGGGCGTGCCCAGGCTGTCGATACACCGCACGCCCCGGCATATCTATGCACAGATCATCGCCGCCGGTGAAGCGGTGACAGTGGCGGCTGCCTCGACCGTGGAAAAGATCGAAGGTCTGAAAGGCACAGGCAATGTAGAAGCGGCCAAGAAGGTTGGCGCACTGATTGCCGAGCGTGCGAAGGCCAAGGGCATCACCAAGGTTGCATTCGACCGTTCCGGCTTCAAGTACCACGGCCGCGTCCAGGCCTTAGCTGACGCCGCGCGTGAAGCCGGCTTGGAGTTTTAATCATGGCGACTCAGTTCAATCACGACGAATTCCAGTCTGGCGGCGACCTCAAGGAAAAGTTGATCACGGTCAACCGCGTTTCCAAGACGGTCAAGGGCGGCAAGCAGTTCACCTTTACCGCACTGACAGTGGTCGGTGATGGCGCAGGACGCGTTGGCTTCGGTTATGGCAAGGCGCGTGAAGTGCCGGCTGCGATCGCCAAGGCGATGGAGCAGGCCAAGCGCAGCATGATCACCGTGCCGCTCAAGGGCACGACGCTACAGCACGAGATTTGGGGCACGCACGGTGCAACCCGCGTGTTCATGCGTCCGGCCTCGGACGGTACAGGCGTTATCGCCGGAGGCGCCATGCGCGCGGTATTTGAAGTCGCCGGTGTGCAGAACGTGCTGGCGAAGTCGCTGGGATCCAGAAACCCGATCAATATGGTGCGTGCGACGCTGAATGCACTCACCAAGATGAACCAACCATCCGAGATCGCGGCCAAGCGCGGCAAAACGATTGCGGAGATTCTCGGTTAAACCGGGGTAAGCCATGAGCACAAAACAAATCAAGGTCACGCTCGTGAAGAGCCTGTTCAAAAAGCTCCCGGTGCATCAGGCGTGCGCGCAGGGGCTCGGCCTCAAGCGCATGCATCAGACTGTGACGGTGCAGGCGACTCCGCAAAACATGGGCATGGTCCGCAAAGCCGGTCATATGCTCAAAGTCGAAGAGGTCTGAGATGAAACTGAATAGCATCAAGCCGGCCAAGGGTGCCAAGACCGCCAGCGTCCGTGTTGCGCGCGGCA
Source organism: Stenotrophobium sp. (assembly GCA_050739895.1). Lineage (GTDB taxonomy): Bacteria > Pseudomonadota > Gammaproteobacteria > Nevskiales > Nevskiaceae > Stenotrophobium. The sequence continues at coordinate 23,255 of JBOICK010000082.1, read as the reverse complement.
TCGGTTCCGGCATGGGCAAGACCGCCGGGCGCGGGCACAAGGGCCAGCGCGCCCGCAAGGGTGGCCGTGGCAAGGTCGGATTTGAAGGCGGCCAGATGCCGATTCAGCGCCGCCTGCCCAAGCGCGGCTTCAGATCTGCACAGGCGCGTGCGACCGAAGAGATCAATCTGTCCGATCTCAACAAGATGAAGGCGACCGAGATTGATCTGGCGGTACTCAAGCTCGAGGGCGTGATTCGTCACGACATGCTGTTCGTCAAGCTGATCAAGTCAGGTTCGATTTCGCGCAAGATTTCCCTCAAGGGAATCCCGCTCACTAAAGGTGCCCGCGAAGCGGTGATTGCCGCCGGCGGAAGCATCGCAGAATAAGCAGTCCTGACATGGCCAAGACTCCCGCAGCGGCAGAAAGCATGGTTCCCGACATCGCCAAACTTGGCGAGGTGCGTGGGCGCATTCTGTTCCTGCTCGGCGCTATCGCGGTTTACCGCATCGGCAGTTTCATCCCGGTTCCGGGAATGGACCCGCACCAGCTTGCTGCACTCTTTGCACAGCAGAAAGGCACCATCCTGGACATGTTCAACATGTTTTCGGGAGGTGCGCTGGCGCGGTTCTCGATATTTGCGTTGGGCGTGATGCCCTATATCTCGGCCTCGATCATCGTGCAACTGCTGAGTGCGGTCATGCCGCAGCTCAAGGAGTTGCGCAAAGAGGGTGAGTCCGGGCGTCGCACCATCACCAAGTACACACGTTACGGCACGCTTGCACTGGCGACCTTCCAGTCCGTCGGCGCAGCTTACGCACTTGAAAAAAGCAATATCGCCTATACCCCGGGGTTCAGCTTCCTGTTCACTGCGGCGGTCAGCCTGATCACCGGCACGATGTTCCTGATGTGGCTGGGCGAACAGATGACCGAGCGTGGCATCGGCAACGGCATGTCCATGATCATCTTTGTCGGTATCGTCGCCAACATGCCGCGAGCGCTAGGTGCTACTGCGCAGTTGGTCAGCGAAGGTTCGATGAATGGTTTTCAGGTCATCATCATCCTGATTCTTGCTGTGCTGGTGACATGGGGCGTGGTCTTCGTTGAGCGTGCCCAGCGCCGTATTCCCGTTCATCATGCGCGGCGGCAGCAGGGGCGTAAGGTATTTGCCGCGCAGACCCAGCATCTGCCGCTCAAGCTCAACATGTCGGGCGTCATCCCGCCGATTTTTGCATCGAGCATCATCCTGTTCCCGGCTTCGATGGTGCGTTTCTTCGGAGAGAACGGCGGCGGCTTCATGCAGCAGATCGCCAATGCGCTGTCGCCGGGCCAGGCGCTCTACACGGTGCTGTATGCCGCGCTGATCATCTTCTTCTGCTTTTTTTACACAGCACTGGTATTCGATTCGCGGGAAACCGCGGACAACCTGAAGAAGTCGGGCGCTTTCGTGCCCGGTGTGCGTCCGGGTGCGATGACGGCCAAGTACATAGATCAGGTACTGACGCGACTGACTGTGATCGGCGCCATCTACATAACGGTGGTCTGCCTGGTGCCGGAAATTCTGACCACGACCTGGAACGTGCCTTTCTATTTCGGTGGCACGTCGCTGCTCATCGTGGTGGTCGTGGTGATGGATTTCATGGCCCAGCTGCAATCCCATCTGATGTCACACCAGTACGAGGGGCTGCTGAAAAAGGCCAACCTCAAATCATCTGGCGCGAAAGTTCCTGGTTGATTTGATTTTAGAGTTTAGTATTCGAGGTTTCCCATGAAAGTCCGTACATCCGTAAAGAAAATCTGCCGGAACTGCAAGGTGATCCGCCGCAATGGTGTTGTGCGTGTCATTTGCACCGATCTGCGTCACAAGCAGCGGCAGGGTTGAAAACGGCCATCACCGGCAAGCACACACCGTTTAGCTTGTAGCAGACGGGTTAATTCAGTTAAACTGCGCGGCTTCGCGCGACGAATTGAGGTTTCAACATGGCACGTATCGCGGGCGTCAACATCCCCGATAAGAAGCACACCGTGATTGCGCTACGCGCGATTTACGGTATTGGCGCCACACGCGCCAAGAAAATCTGCACGGCTGCGGGGGTCAATCCCGCAGTACAGATTCGCACGCTCACCGAGGCCGAACTCGACAAGCTTCGTGCTGAAGTCGGCCGCTTTGCAGTAGAAGGCGATTTGCGGCGTGAAGTCTCCATGAGCATCAAGCGCCTGATGGATCTGGGTTGCTATCGCGGCCAGCGTCATCGCCGCGGCTTGCCGGTACGCGGTCAGCGCACCCGCACCAATGCCCGCACCAGCAAGGGCCCGCGCCGCGCCATCAGAAAGTAACGATTAATTCAAGGAAGCTGGATAGAGTTTATGGCCAATGCTAACGCCGCCGCAGCGCCCAAGCGCAAGCGCGTCAAAAAGAATGTGACCGATGCGATCGCGCATATTCATGCTTCTTTCAACAATACGATCATCCTGATCACCGACCGCCAGGGCAACACGATTTCCTGGTCGACGGCCGGCGCGGCCGGTTTCAAGGGCTCGCGCAAGAGCACGCCGTTTGCAGCGCAGATTGCTGCCGAGAAAGCCGCGACCGCGGCTGCAGAGCACGGCGTCAAGAACGTCGAGGTTCGCGTCAAAGGTCCTGGCCCCGGCCGTGAATCGGCGGTGCGTTCGCTGAACGCGGCAGGCTTCAAGGTCGTCAACATCACCGATGTCACACCAATCCCTCACAACGGTTGCCGCGCACCCAAGCGCCGCCGCGTGTAAAGGGGAGTATTCAAAATGGCTCGTTATATTGGTCCCAAGTGCAAACTTTCCCGCCGTGTCGGCGCCGATCTTCTCCTGAAGAGCCGTGCGCGCTCGCTGGAAACGAAGTGCAAGCTGGATACGCCTCCCGGTCAGCACGGTGCGCGCAAGCAGCGCCTGTCCGACTACGCTGCACAGCTGCGTGAAAAGCAGAAGCTGAAGCAGATGTACGGTGTGCTGGAACGCCAGTTCCGCAATTACTACACCAAGGCAACAACGCAGAAAGGCGCGACCGGCCTCAATCTCCTGCTGATGCTGGAGCAGCGACTGGATAACGTTATCTACCGCATCGGTTTCGGGCGTACGCGCTCAGAAGCCCGCCAGATGGTCAGCCACGGCGCTATCACCGTCAACGGCAAGCGCGTCAACATTCCGTCCTATCAGGTGCGGGTGGGCGATGTAGTCGAAGTGCGCGAGAAATCCCGCAACCAGTCGCGCATCGCCGAATCGATGTCGATCGCCGCTCAGGCTGGATTCCCGGACTGGCTGGAAATCGACGAGAAAGGTCTCAAGGGCGTGTTCAAGGCCCAGCCGTCGCGCGACCAGATCCTGCCCGACATCAACGAAAGCTTGGTCGTCGAGTTGTACTCCAAGTAATCGCGGTTTTTACGTACAGAGGTATCGTTCATGCAGAATCATGTCGCCGATTTGCTCAAGCCGCGTCTGGTGGAAGTGGAGCAGGTTTCGCAGCACCGCTCTCGCGTCGTGCTGGAACCCATGGAGCGCGGCTTCGGCCATACGCTGGGCAATGCCCTGCGCCGCATCCTGTTGTCCTCGGTGCCCGGCGCAGCCATCACCGAAGTGCAGATCGACGGCGTGGTTCACGAGTACAGCGCGATCGAAGGCGTCCAGGAAGATGTCATCGACATCCTGCTGAATATCAAGAACATCGCGCTGGTCATGCACGCGCGTGAAGAAGCCACCCTGCGGCTCGACATGTCCGGCAAGGGCGTGGTCAAGGCTGGCGACATCAAGCTCGATCACGATGTTGAAATCATCAATCCCGAACTGGTCATCGCGCATCTGACCGGCGGCAAGCTGAACATGACGCTCAAGGTTACGCGCGGCCGCGGCTACGTCCCTGCTGCCAGTCAGGCTCGCGTCGGTGACGACGATAGTCACGCCGTCGGCGTACTGCGCCTCGATGCGTCCTACAGCCCGGTGCGCCGGGTCAGCTACGCGGTTGAGCGTGCGCGCGTCGAACAGCGCACCGACCTTGACAAGCTGGTGCTCGACGTCGACACCAACGGTGGCATCGATCCGGCCGAAGCGGTGCGGCTCGCAGCGCGCATCCTGCGCGATCAGCTCGGCGTGTTTGTCGATCTCGAAGCCGAAGCCACCACGCACGCCGCGATCGGCGGCAAGAAGGAACTTGCTCAGATCCTGTTCAGCCCGATCGATGATCTGGAACTCACCGTGCGCTCTGCCAACTGCCTCAAGGCGGAGAACGTTTATTACATCGGCGACCTGGTGCAGCGCACCGAGATGGAGCTGATGAAGACCCCCAACCTCGGCAAGAAATCCCTCAACGAGATCAAGGAGGCCCTCAAGGCCCACGAACTCGAATTGGGCATGAAGCTGGAAAACTGGTCTTCACCCAAAGCTGCTGCCTAAGACTGAAGGAAGACCACCATGCGTCACGCAATTTCAGGCCGTGCTTTCGGCCGCAGCCCCAGCCACCGCAAGGCCACCATGCAGGCCGTTGCGATCGCACTGTTCAAACATGAACTGATCCGCACCACGGTGCCCAAGGCGAAGGAACTCCGTCGCATCGCCGAGCCGCTGATAACGCGCGCCAAGAAGGATACGGTGGCCAACCGTCGTCTGGTGTTCAGCCGCCTGCGCGACCGCGACGCGGTGACCAAGCTGTTCAACGATATCGGGCCGCGTTTCAACGCGCGTCCCGGCGGCTACACGCGCATCCTGCGCTGCGGCTTCCGCCCCGGCGACAATGCACCGATGGCCTATGTCGAACTGGTTGACCGCCAGCGCGGCGACGCAGTACCTGCGGACGCCAAAGCCGAGTAACAGACACCTCACGCTGTAAAAGTACGGGCGCTCAATGCGCCCGTTCTGCTATTTGCGGGTTAAAACCTGCGCCCGCTGTAGGTCATCTATGCTGATTATATGTTATTAATTATATAAAATATTGTATATATTTATATATAAAATAACAATAAATCCAGCAATCAAGTGACCAGCGGGCTGTGCTGCTGCACGAATAATCACGCCTGTCTCGCGGAATGATCGAGCCACACGCCCAAGCCCTGGGCATTGAGTTCCATGTCCATGTCCAGCAGTGCCCGGCAGCGCAATTCCGGCAGTTCGCAGTCGCGGTCGGCGAGTTCGTGCAGTGCCTGCTTCATCAGCGCCTCCTTCAGCACGTAGTGCCGGTGCGGTGCTGTCGCCAGCGATTGCGCAATCCGCACATAGTCGCGCAGGCCGCGTCGCAGATCGGCGGCGAGTTTCGGTAACTCCTGCACCATGCCGAAATGCGTCAGGTACATGCGCTGAGGCGCGCGTGACAACAGGCGATCCAGCGTCGCCGTCCAGGCGTCCGGCTCGAACTGTACCGGCGTAGTGGTCGGAAAGACCCACGGACCAGCCGGGCCGTCGAATTCGCGGTAGGAGATGCCGAAGCAGTCACCGGTGAAGAAGCCTTTGGAATGCGCGTCCCAGACGCAGTAGTGATGTCGTGCGTGTCCGGGGCTGTCGAGAAACTCGAATTCGCGCCCGGCCAGATTCAGTTTATCGCCGTCCCTGGCGACAATCACCCGCGACTCCGCGACCGGCTCGATCGTGCCATACATGCGCTGCACCGCGTCCGCGCCATACACCGCCGTGGCGCCGGCGATGAGCTTCGACGGGTCGATCAGGTGCCGCGCGGCGCGCGGGTGCGCCACCATTTTCGCGGCAGGCAGCTCGCGCATCAGCGCGCCGGCACCGCCGGCATGGTCCAGGTGCACATGCGTCGGCATCACATAACGCACCTGCTCGCGCGCGATCCCAAGTTTTTCCAGCAGGGCCAGCAATCGGGGCACGCCCAGCGCGGTGCCACACTCGATGAAAGCCGCCGCATCGCCTTGCCGCACCAGATAGCACGCGGCCATGCCGGTGCGCTGCTGCTCGGTGTCGATGCACAGCACGCCGGAGCCGAAATCCTTGTACGCGGGCAGGCGCATGTCACTTCACCGGAGTGGAAGAATCACGCACGCACCGGCGTATGCCGACGTTCAGAATGACTTGCAAGGTCATGGGCACGGCTGGCTCCTGAGTTTTTGAGCGCGACAGTTTAATGAATCGTGGCACAACATGCAGGTCTGGCGTCCGGCGACGCCGCAAGCGTCTGGGTGTTTTCCCGCTGAGACAAGCGTAAAAAAAGTGTTACAACACGCACGTCGGGTATTCAGCAGCGGTTAAGGCTACTTGGTGACCGCTGCATTGTGAATGCTCTGGATTGTGTCATGAGGCCCAGAGTCTGTTGGCGCAGCGTCAGGGAGCCGGTGGGTGCTGGGGCGGTATTAACCAGGGAGAAATGACTAATGAAGCTCAGTACCGAGGGCAGGTGGAAGGGGTTCGGAGGATTACAAATGAAACGTCGCGCTGGAAATGGATTTTCCTGGGTTACGGCCGGGATTGTTGTCATTGCGGCGGCGGGTGTGTTTCAGAGTCCCGCGCGAGCACAGGATCAGCAGAGTCAAGATCAGCAGAGCACCAAACTGCAAACGGTCACCGTCACCGGGTCGATGATCAAGCGGGTCGATGCCGAAACCTCGGAGGCCGTCACCATCCTCAAGGCGGACGCCCTCAAGGCTCAGGGCATCACGAGTGTGGAGCAGGTGATAAGCACGCTGACTGCCTCTAACCCGGATACCAAGATCGTCACGGCCGTAGGGACGTTTTCCGGAGGCGGTACCTACGCCAACTTGCGCGGCCTGGGTGATGGTCGCACCCTGGTGCTGCTGGATGGCCAGCGGCTGGCTCCCAATGCCTATTCCGGCAATGCCGTCGACCTGGCGGGCATTCCGTTTTCGGCCATCGACCGGGTCGAGGTGCTTCGGGAAGGCGCCTCTGCACTGTACGGTACGGACGCGATCGCGGGCGTGATCAACTTCATCACCAAGAAGAGTTATCACGGGGGCGAAGTCCAAGTCAATCTCGATGTGCCGCAGAAAGCCGGCGGCAGTTCGGGCACGGCCGATATCACCCTCGGACTCGGCAATCTGTGGAAAGACGGCTATAACGTCCTGGGCACGGTAAGTTACAGCAAGCAGCGGGAACTCCAGGCGTCGCAGCGGGGGTTTTCCGCCGAGGGGTTTGACCCCGCCGATGGCATCACCGGTACGAATTTTCCGGGAAATGCGCCCGGGATATATATAGATGGCAACGGTAGCTATTGGCAGTACGGCTATCCGACCTGTGCGGGCAATCCGTATCTGACCAGGGCTAACGGCGACTGCGCATACCGGTATTCAGCCGCGACCGACCTGCTCCCGGAGTCCCATAATATTTCCGGAATGCTCCAGTTTACCAAGACACTGCCCTTCAACAACCAGTTGAAGGCGCAGTACTTCGTTGCTCAATCCGAATTGAACGCTTACGCCGGTCCCATCGAGTATCTTTTCGGGTTGGACACGAAGAGTCCCTACTATCCGACGGCGGCGTCGCCGCTGACTTGCGACCCTAACACCGGAGTACCTTGCGCCGCAACGCCGAATTTCAGCAGTGGCAGTGTGTTCTATACCGACCCCGACAACGCCCGCTACTCCGGCAACGTCAATACCGAGCAGAGGCTGCTGTTGACGTTCTCCGGCAGCAACGCCGGCTGGGACTACTCTACGGACCTCAATCTCAGCAAGAACCTCAACGACAATCGCCTTACCGGGGGCTATCCCAATGAAGCCGTGCTTGCGCCTGGTAATGTCCTCAGCGATCTGGTCAACCCCTTCGGTCCGCAGACCGCGGCCGGACAGGCTTTCATCAACTCGACGTACGTCAACGGCACGTACCAGCAAGGCTCGTACACCCGTTGGAGCCTCGACGGCACTGCCACCCACGCGCTGGGCGATGCTTTCAATGCGGGCACGCCGGCGACCCTGGCGCTCGGTGCCTCGGTGAGCGGCGAGCGCTTCACGAACGCGACCACGCCGTTGAATGACCTGGTGAGCGCCGCAACCTTTCAGAATGATGTGGCAGTCTCAGGAGTTCGTCAGGTTCAGGCGGTTTTCATGGAGTTGGACGTGCCGATGTCCAAGAAGCTCGATTTCGACATATCGGATCGTCAGGACCGGTATAGCGATTTCGGCCTGACCAACAACGGCAAGGTGCAGCTGCTCTATCATGCTACCGATTTCCTGACAGTCAGGGGAACCGCCTCCACCGGCTTCCGGGCACCCACGCTTTACGACCTGTACTTGCCGGATTACGTAGGTGCGACGGGCGGCGCCCAGGGAAATGGAAACCCATTTTGCACGCCGGCCACCTACAATGCGGAGTTCAATGCAGCCAGTTGCGCGTCGCAAGGAATTCAGCTGATCGGTGGAAACAAGAACCTGACGCCCGAAACATCGAAAAACTTTGATCTCGGTATCGTCCTCTCACCGACTGCGGATTTGGGAATCACGCTGGACTATTTCCATATCCTCGTTAAAAACACCATTGGAGGCGTTCCGTACAGCGCCATTTTCGGTAACCCGTCCGCCTTCAGCAGTTATATCGTAACGGCCACTAGCGGTCCTTTCGCGGGTCAAATCCCTTCGGCGGCCGCAGCGTCAGCGGTGTGCGTACCTTCTTACACGGCATCGACGTGTGGATATGTCATTCAGACAAATGCGAATACCGGCTTCCTTTCCACCTCCGGAATGGATTTGAGCGTCCAGTACCAGCAGCACACTGAGATCGGGACGTTCCGCGAGGACCTGGAAGGAACCTTGGTCACGTTGTATAAGCAGCAGCTATACACTGGTGGGCCGACCAAAAATCTGTTGGACAATCTGGCAATCGCAAACCAGAACCCGGCGTTCAGATGGCAGCATAACGTGAGCGTCAACTGGACGAGTCCGGGGAAGATGTGGGGTGGTGGACTGAGCGAACGCTACTATTCGGGGTACGACGATCAATTCCCCAATGCCGCCGGCGTCATACCGCATGTGGGTAGTTATTCGCTCGTTGATGGTTACGCGAGCGTCAAGCCAGTCGAAAAACTGACCGTGTTGTTTGGAATCAAAAATATTTTCAACACGAGTCCGCCGCTCACCAATGCAACGCAAGGCAACTTCGCGGCGGGCTACAACGCACTCATTGCGGATCCGTTGCTGAGGAATTTCTACCTCAATCTGAAATACAGTTTGTAAATTCCTGGCGTGGATGGAAATTGTGGCGGCGCACATCGTGCGCCGCTTTTTTTGGTGCATCAGGCATGGCGCCCAGCGCCATGATCTGGCGCTGGTGAACCGGCGAGCGAAAGCGAACCGCGTTGCAGGACTAGATTGATCTCTATAACCGCCAGTTGCCGGTCTACAAGCAATGCATTCAGGACTATGTCACCGACCGCAAGCAGGCGATCAAGCAGTTTTCCGAACAGATCATGAAGAACACTGACGCAGCAAATACTACTATCAAAGAATTCAATGACTTCAACAACAGTGTCAGTGATCGCCAGTGAGAGCGACTGTTGCAGCTCTCGCTGTCGTCTACCTGATCTGGGGTTCCACTTACCTCGGCATTCGCGTGGCGGTGGAGGCGATTCCGCCGGCGCTGTGCGCCGGGCTGCGATTCGACGTGGCGGGCGTGCTGATGCTGGCGTATGCGCTGGCGCGCGGGCATCGCCTGCCGGCGACGGCACGCGACTGGCGCAATGTCACGCTGACCGGCACGCTGCTGCTGGTCGGCGGCAACGGGCTGGTCACCTGGAGCGAGCAGTGGGTGCAGTCGAATCTGGCGGCGCTGATCGTCGCGACTTCGGCGTTGTGGATTGCATGGCTGGGCACCTTCGGTCCGCGCGGCGAGAAGCTCAATGCGCTGACCATCGCCGGCCTGCTGATCGGTTTCGGGGGTGTCGCGGCGCTGGTCGGCGGCAGCATCCGCCAGCATGACGGACCGCTGCTGGCCTACGCCGCGCTGGTACTGGCGCCGATCTGCTGGGCGCTGGGTTCGGTGCATTCCAAGCGCTATCCGATGTCCTGCAATTATCTGATGACGGTCGCGCTGCAGATGCTGATCGCGGGCGCGATCATGACTGCTGCCGGCGTCGCCAGCGGCGAACTGGCGCAATGGCGCTGGCAGGCCAACTCGCTGGCTGCGCTGATCTACCTCATCGTTTTCGGTTCGTGCATTGCCTATGCCGCTTACTTCTGGCTGGTGCATCAGGTGACGCCCGCGCTGCTCGGCACTTACGCCTACGTCAATCCGGCGGTCGCGGTGTTGCTGGGCTGGTGGATATTGCACGAGCGCCTGACGCAAATTCAGATGCTGGGCACGGCGGTGATCCTGGTCGGTGTCGTGACGGTGACGCTGGCGTCTACGCGCAAGCGGGTGGACGCGGTTGATGCGATTCAGAAGTCAACGTAGCCCGGATGAAACGCAGTGTCCCACAGGGATTTCCTTCGGTCACAATCCGGGAGCTTTGCAGATCGACCTCCCCGGATTTCGCTTCGCTTCATCCGGGCTACAACTATCCTCCGTTCGCTCGTCGCAGGGCGTGCGCACAAATTCGCGGTCGTGCGCGGCTATCGGTTCATGGTTCGACAGGCTCACCACGAACGGATCGTTTGATCGGAGCCTGGCCTTGTACGGCAGGCCCTTGCCGCAATCAGTGGGACGCTGCTATACCGCGTAACATTTGCAATTCATGGAACATCCGAAGAAATTCACTATGGCTCCTTCACTGATCGCAAGCCGCCAAATACAGCATGAATTCATTGCACGGGGTTTCGCCGCGCGCGACGAAGCTCGCCGCAGTGGTGAATACGTCAATGCCAAAGCGGTGCTGAAAGAACTCGATGCCTTGCTGACCGCAGTTACGCGCGGCACCAAGATCAAGCAGTGACCCATTTACGTGCTTGATGCGGCTTGCCGGATGACCCGCTAAGGAGTCAGCGGTATGCAATGATGTTATAAAGTATAATTAAATTACATAATAAGCAAATAATATAAAACAATGTCGCAACACAATCCAGAACCAGCGGGCGATGCAATTCGTGCCTTGCGGCACCGCGGGCCGTGGCGCGGATGGAAATCCTGCCGATGATGCGTGTCTTCGCGCTGCTGTTGTGGATGTTCGCAGGCGCGGCGCAGGCCGGCGCGCCCGCGCTTGCGCAAGACCAGGTGTTGCGGCGCGGCAACGGTCCTGAACCCGAGACGCTCGATCCCGGCAAGGCCGATGGCGTCCAGACTTCGAATGTGTTGCGCGATCTCTACCAGGGACTGACCGACGAGGCGCCGGATGGCGCGATCGTGCCGGGTGTGGCGCAGAGCTGGGACATCAGCGCCGACAAGAAAACCTACACGTTTCATCTGCGCGACGACGCGTGCTGGTCCAACGGCGCGCCGGTCACTGCGCAGGATTTTGTCGCGGGCCTGCGGCGCAGTGCCGACCCGGCGACCGGCTCCGATTATTCGCAGATTCTGACGCCGATCCTGAACGCGGAGGCGGTCACAGCCGGCAAGCTGCCGCCTTCAGCGCTGGGCGTTGAGGCGCTCGACGATCACACACTGCGCATCCAGCTCAAAGGGCCGACGCCGTACCTGCTCGGCCTGTTGACCCACGCCACCACCTATCCGGTCTACCGGCCGGCGCTGGCGAAATACGGCATCCGTGCATTCCGCCCGGAGCACCTGGTCGGCAACGGCGCCTACAAGATCGTCCAATGGCGCGTGCAGGCCTACGTGGAGCTGGTGCGCAATCACTTTTACTGGGATGACGCGCACACCACGATCAACCGGGTCTACTACTACAACACCGAGGATCTCTCGTCGGAATTCGACCGCTACCGCGCGGGCGAACTTGATTGGACCGATGACATTCCGGTGACGCAGGCCAAGTGGATTGCGAAGAATATTCCCGGGCAGTGGCGCAAGGCGTCGTATCTCGGCTCGTACTTCTACGGATTCAACCTGACGCGGCCGCCGTTCAAGGGCAACTTCAAGCTGCGCCGCGCACTGACCCTGGCGATCGATCGCAACGTCATCGTCAAGAAAGTCCTGGGCACCGGCGAGCAGCCGGCCTATGACTGGATTCCGCCGGTGGCGCACTACCGCCAGCAACTGCCTGAGTGGGCCACCTGGCCGCGTGCGCAGCGCATCGCCGAGGCGCGCAGGCTCTACGCCGAGGCCGGATATTCCGCCGCGCATCCGCTGCAGGTGCAAATCCTCTACAACACCAGCCAGGATCACAAGAAGATCGCGACCGTGATTGCCGCCATGTGGAAACAGTACCTGGGCGCACAGGTGACGATGCGCAACGAGGAGTTCCGGGTATTCCTGCAGACGCGTAATCGCAAGCTGGTGACACAGGTGTTTCGTTCCGCGTGGATCGGCGATTACGACGATGCATTTTCCTTCGCTGATCTGCTCAACTCCAAAAACGGCAACAACGACATGGGTTATAACAACCCGCAGTACGATGCGCTGCTGCAGCAGGCGTCGCTGGAGCCAGATGAGGATCAGCGCGAGCAAATACTTGAACACGCCGAGCGCGTGATGCAGGCTGACCAGCCGGTTATCCCGCTGTATTTCTATGAGACCAAACGCCTGGTGAAGCCCTGGGTGGTGGGCTGGCAGGACAACATCATGGATCATCACTCGACCAAGGATATGCGCATCCTCGCGCACTGATTCGATGCTGACCTATTCCCTCAAACGTCTGCTTGGCGCCATCCCAACGCTGCTGGTGCTGGTGACACTGGCGTTCTTCATGATGCATGCAGCGCCGGGCGGGCCGTTCGACGGCGAACGCAGCGTCGCGCCGGAAGTCCTCGCCAAACTCCAACACACCTACCATCTGGACGAGCCGCTGTGGCGGCAATACCTGCGCTATCTGGACCAGCTGGCGCACGGCGATCTCGGCCCGTCGTTCAAGTACGCCGACCATTCGGTCGACGAACTGATCGCCGAGGGCTTTCCGGTATCGCTGAAAATCGGCGGGCTGGCAATGCTGCTGTCGCTGCTGCTCGGCTGCTCCATCGGCATCGTCGCGGCGATGCGCCAGAACTCGCTGCTCGACTATGCTGTGATGACGCTGGCGATGACTGGCATCTCTATTCCCAATTACGTCATCGCACCGTTGATGATCCTGCTGTTCGCAGTCACGCTGCACTGGCTGCCCGCCGGCGGCTGGGATGGCGGCGGCATCCACATGTTGATGCCGGTGCTGGCGCTGGCCGCGCCGCAGATCGCCTACATCGCACGCCTGATGCGCGGCAGCATGGTCGAAGTGCTGCACGCCAACTTCATCCGCACGGCGCGCGCCAAGGGCCTGCCGGAACGCACCGTGATCCTGCGCCATGCGCTGCGGCCGGCACTGATGCCAGTGCTGTCCTATCTCGGTCCGGCTGCCGCCGGCATCATCACCGGCTCGGTGGTGATCGAGCAGATTTTCGCGATCCCGGGCATCGGCCGCTATTTCGTGCAGGCTGCTCTCAACCGCGATTACACGCTGGTCATGGGCGTGGTGATTTTCTACGGCGTGCTGGTGATCCTGTTCAATTTCGCGGTCGATGTACTCTACGGCGCGCTCGATCCGCGTGCGCGGCCGCAATGAGCGTGCTGCCACAGCCGGCCGCGGGCCGCAGTCTCTGGCAGGATGCCTGGCGCCGGCTCAAGACCCATCGCGCCGCGCTGGCAGCGCTGGTGCTTCTGGTGCTGATCGTGCTGCTGGTCGTCGCCGGGCCGTGGATCAGCCCGTGGCCCTACGACTACATCGACTTCGACGGCGACTGGGGCTCCGCACCCAGCCTCGTCGGCTCGCACTGGTTCGGCACCGACAGTCTCGGCCGTGACCTGTTCGCACGCACGCTCTACGGCGGCCGCATTTCGCTGATGGTCGGCGTGGTCGCGACGCTGGTGTCGCTGATCATCGGCGTCAGCTGGGGCGCGATCGCCGGATATTTTGGCGGCCGCACCGACAGCGTGATGATGCGCATCGTCGATATCCTCTACGCGATGCCATTCATGTTTTTCGTGATTCTGCTGATGGTCCTGTTCGGCCGTCATCTGATCCTGATGTTCGTCGCCATCGGTGCGGTCAACTGGCTCGATATGGCGCGCATCGTGCGCGGCCAGACCCTGAGCCTGCGCCGCCGCGAATTCATCGACGCTGCGGTGGTTTCCGGCACCCAGCCGTTCGGCATCATCCGCCGCCACATCGTGCCCAATGTCCTGGGCGTGGTGGTGGTCTATGTCACCCTGACCATCCCGCAGGTGATCCTGGTGGAATCCTTCCTCAGCTTTCTCGGGCTCGGCGTGCAGGAGCCTGCGACCAGTTGGGGCGCACTGGTCAACGACGGCGCGCGCGACATGCAGACCACGCCCTGGGCGCTGATTTTTCCGGCGCTGTTTCTGGCGGTGACGCTGTTCTGTTTCAACTTCATTGGAGACGGATTGAGGGACGCCCTCGATCCCAAGGACCGATGAGCCTGCTGGAGGTTGAAAACCTCACGGTCAGTTTCAAGACACATGACGGCGTGGTGCGTGCCGTCAATGGCCTCAGCCTGCAATTGGCGAAAGGCGAGACCCTCGGCATCGTCGGCGAATCCGGTTCCGGCAAAAGCCAGACTGCATTGGCGGTCATGGGCCTGCTCGCCGGCAATGCCCGCAGTGACGGCAGCATCCGATTCAATGGTCAGGAATTGCTGGGTCTGCCGGCACGGCAAATGAACGCCATCCGCGGCTGTGACATCGGCATGATTTTTCAGGACCCGATGACCTGCCTCAATCCCTATTTGCGTGTCGGCCGGCAGATGGCCGAGGTGCTGGTTCAGCATCGCGGGTTGTCGTGGAGCGCGGCGCTGGATGGCTGCGCGCAGATGCTCGATGCGGTGCACCTCTCCGATGCACGCGCGCGACTGCGGCAATATCCGCACGAACTGTCCGGCGGCCAGCGCCAGCGCGTGATGATCGCCATGACCCTGCTGTGCCATCCGCAATTGCTGATTGCCGACGAGCCGACCACCGCGCTGGATGTGACCATCCAGGCCCAGATCATCGACCTGCTGGTCGAACTGCGGCGCGAAATGGGTCTGGCGATCCTGCTGATCACGCATGACCTTGGGGTCGTCGCCGAGACCTGCGATCGTGCCCTGGTGATGTATGCCGGGCAGGCCATGGAGCAGGGTCCGACGCAGTTGCTGTTGACTGGCGCCAGCCACCCGTATACGCGCGGACTGGTGCGGTCGCGGCCGGGCCTGAGCCGGGATGCTGGGGCGGTGCTGCCGACTATCCCCGGCGCTCCACCGGATCTTTCGCGGCTGCCGGCCGGCTGCCCATTTCAGCCACGCTGCGGTCATGTCCAGCCGGTTTGCAGTGAGCAGGCACCGGTTTTGCGCCAGGCCGGGGCGCTGCAACGTGCCTGCCATGTCGATCTGACGGACTGAGCAAGAATGCGCATTATGTTGCGGACAGTGGAGATTTACTGGTAATTTCCATCGTGCGACGCGCGGCCTGCTGTATCGGCTGGCGTGCAGGAGAGACAATCGGCCGCCAGACGGTCAAATAAGATTAAGCGGGGGGAGTTGCGATGCGCATTCATGCAGCGGTTCGTACTGAGGCATTGAAAATTGGGACAGTGTTGCTGCTGTCCACGATTTTGGCGACACCGGCCTGGGCCTTGCAGTTCACCTTGCCTACGGTCTTCGGCCAGGAAATCGATGGCGGTATTGACACGACCGTGACCGTCGGCGCCGCTATCCGCACGCAGTCACGGAATTCCGCGTTTATCGGCAAGGGCCACCTGAACCCCAACGTCTGCCAGACCTCGGATCCCAATGCGTCAGGCTATTCCTGTCAGGGCCTGTTCAAGAATCAGTATCAACCTTCCCAGCTTTTGGAAAGTGCCCCGGGCGCCTATTCAAATAACAACGATCAAGGCGATCTCAATTACAACAAGGGCGACCTGACTTCCGCTGTTGGCAAGGTGACGCAGGACCTTACCCTGAAGATGGGCAATTTCGGCATTTTTGCCAAGGCGCTGTATTTTTACGATGCGGTCAACAACAACTTCACCGAATATCACCCCAACGAAATTACGCCTGAAAATGCCGCTACTGTCGGGCACGCCGCTAGCGGTCCTGCACAGCTCTATTCAATGAATGGACGTGTCTACGGCCCCGGCGGCGTTGTCTACAGCAAGCGCAGCAGCGGGCAGACGCTGGAGCAGATCGGCTCCAGTCTGGAAATGCTGGATCTCAATTTCTACGGCCGCGTGCCGATTTTCGGGCATGGCGTGACCTTCAAGATCGGTCGCCAGCTGGTGAACTGGGGCGAGAGCACGCTCAACGCGATTAACTCCATCAACTCGGCCAACCCGGTCAACGCGAACAATTTTTTCCGGGTCGGTGGCCTGGTCGACGAGTTCTTCACGCCGATCAACATGGTGTTCCTCAGCACCGATCTGTTTGATGGCGCAACCATTGAAACTTACTACCAGCTGGAATGGAAACCTCTGGAAGCGCCGGCTGCCGGCAGTTTCTATTCCAGTAACAACATCGTTGGCACCAACAATGCCGTGAACTACGGCAACCTGAGTTTTGGTCAGGCGGCCGATGATCCCTACGGGGTTGGCTGGCCACTGGAAAGCCCGCTGGCTGGCGTGACGACCTTGACTGGAACGATCGGACGTTTGCCGGATCACAAGCCCAAGACCGGCGGACAATACGGTGTCTCCCTCAAGTATTACGCCGACAACCTCAACAATGGCACCGGTCTTGGCTTGTATTACGAGAATTATCACTCGCGTCTGCCGTTTGCCAGCACTTTTGCCTCCCGCGCGGGTTGCCTGCGGTCAGCAGGCAATGCGGCCGGCAACAATGCGACAAGTATTACGGATATGCTGACGGACTGCCCTAACCTCCCGATTCTTGCCGGTGTTACCGATCCCGGGTTAGGCAACTATGAGAAATGGCGTCCGGGCGCGCCCTTGCATGGAGTTGATCCTGCAACAGGCAAGACCGTTCTGGACGACACCCTGCCGGGTGATACCGCCAATCTCTGGATTGAGTATCCGGAAAACGTCCACCTGCTGGGCTTGAGCTTCAATACCACGGTGGGATCGGTGTCGATCCAAGGCGAAGTCGCCTATCGGCCGAATGCGCCGCTGCAGATCAACCCGGCCGACATCACCCTGGCTGCATTTGGGCCGACGTTGACCAACTGCGGTCAGGGCACCAACTGCCAGGGTACGACCGCGACCAGTCCGGTTGCGCTGGCGGGCCTGACGTCACCTCTTCTCAGTGCATTGAATAGCCTGGGAGGCCCCGCGCTCGCCGCACTGCAAGCAAACACCCTTGCCGCGGCTACCGCCTATGGATCAAGCGACGCGAACCCTAGCGCTTGCGCCCTACCATATTCAGCGGGTTGCGACACCTTCACACTGGGTATTGGCCATTTTGATGGCTCGGCCCGCTCGTTCCCGAACTTTGTCATCCCCTATCGTGGCGGGGTACTGGGCGAGAATCCGGCGACCGATTTCACCAAGCCGCTGGATCGCAATAACCCGGGTTATATCCAGGGTTACCAGCGCTTCAAGACCTTCGAACCTGACCTCGGTGCAACCCAGGTGTTCGGTGCTTCCGACATGCTGCCGGCCGCCATCGGCGCCAGCCAGATCCTGGTGCTGTACGAAGTGGGCGCAACCTGGGTGCCGGGTCTGCCGAAACGGGATCAGTTGCAGATCACCAGCGACGGCGGCACCTATACCTCGGCGACCGCGGGAGCTGACGGCTCAGGCGCCAATGGTTCGCGCCAGGCCTGCAGCACCAATGCCAACTGCGTGCTCGGCCCGGACGGATTACGCTTCAACGAGCATCAGGCGCCGCTCAGCGATTTTGCGACCAAGTTCTCATGGGGCTACAACATCATCTCGCTGGTCCGCTACGAGAGCGTGCTGCCGGGCATCAGCCTGCAAACGCAAATCACGATCAAGCATGACGTCAACGGCAATGCACCGGGGCCAGCCGAGAATTTCCTGGGCGGACGCAAGGTATTCGATGTCCTGCAGGAAGTCCGCTACAAATCCTCTTTGGCATTCGACGTGGGCTACAACTGGATCACCGGCGGCGGCGACAAGAATCTGCTGAGTGACCGTGATGCGCTGAGAGCGTATGTGAAGTATCAGTTTTAAGTGCACGCGAGTTTCAAAAAGGCCCCGATGTCGTGGAGCGCGCATCGGGGCCTTTCCTTTGATGACGTTACTCCTTTGCGCGCGCAGTCAATGCACAGCTAGCAATCCGGCACGGCGTTGCGCCGTGCCTCCGGAATGATTTCTCCGCAGTGCACGCTTTCGCTGTAAGAGTCGCCAACGGCCTACGGCGGCCAAGCAGCGTCGACATCGATGCCAGTCGCGCACGCGCTTCGGCTTCTGCACTGATATCGGCTTCATCGGCCACGTGATCTTCAGCATCATGCGGCCGCGATCCAAGTATCAAAGAAAATCAGGCGGTGGGCATTTGCTTGGTGTGCAGTCAAATGCCGGCGATTTCGGGTTTGCGCGCTTTCTCCAGCATGGCGCTGGTGTTGTCGATCCAGTGTTCGAATTCCTGGGCCGGCAGGGCAGCGGCAAACAGCCAGCCTTGCATCAGTCTGCAGCCCATGCTGCGCAGCAGGTCCGCCTGTGCCAATGTCTCGACGCCTTCGGCGACGACATCGATGCGCAGGCGCTGCGCAAGCTGGATGATGCCGGCGACGATTTCCCGCTGTTTCTCGCCGGCCGACAGTGAGTTGACGAAGTCGCTGTCGATCTTGATCTTGTCGATCCTGAAGCGGCTCAGGTATGACAGCGACGAATAGCCGCTGCCGAAATCATCAAGCGCCAGGCGCACGCCGAGGGTTTGCAGTTGCGCGAACAGTTTTTCGGCATCGTCGTGATTGCCGATCAATAGCGTTTCAGTGATTTCGATTTCCAGCGACTCAGCGGCGAGGCCTGAGCGCTTGAGGGCGCTGGCCACGATTTCTTCAAAGCCCGACCGCAGTAACCGCGCGGAAACATTGAACGACACCAGGAGGCGTCGCCCGTGGGCGTTCCACTGTGCAAAATGAGCACAGGCCTTGTGCACCATCTGTTCAGTGATGCCACGGATCAGGTCGCTTTCCTCGGCGATGTGGATGAATGCCGACGGCATGACGATGCTGCCGTCCGCGCGGCGCCAGCGCACCAGGGTTTCGGCGCCGCAAGTGGTGCCATGCTCGATGTCGATGATCGGCTGATAAAACGGCTCGAATTCCTGCGCGGCGATGCCCTTGCGGACGTCGCTGGCGATCTGGATGCGCTGACGGGCTTGTTCAGAAATCCGGATTTCGGCGACCATCGGCAGGCCATCGCTGCGTCGCCGCGCCTCGAATAGCGCGGCCTCGGCTTCGGTCAGGAGGTCTTCCGGGCGCTCATTCTGTTGCAGCCACAGGCCGATGCCGATGCTGGCGTTCATCGGGATGCTGAGGCCGTCGACTTCCACCGGTTGGCGGATTTCACTGATCAGCGTGGCCGAGAGTGCCAGTGCCAGTTCGCGGATTTCCGGATCGCTGTTGCACACACGCAAGGTGCAGGCCAGCGCCGCACCGCCATAGCGGTAGAGCGCGCCGTCGCGGCCTAGTCGCGGCGTGATGCGCCGCACCACTTCGCGCAGCACTTCGTCGCCGAAGCGCGGTCCGAAACCCGAACTGATGATGCCGAGGCGTTCGATGCCGATCAGCAGCACGCCGAAGCTGCGCCGCGGGCCGAGGTTGCGCCCGGTTTCCGCCACCGCGCGCGCGAGGCGCAGGCGGTTGGGCAGGCCGGTCAGCGTGTCGTAATAGGCGAGGGTGTGCACATGCTCGCTACGCGCCTTGATGTCGTCGATGACACGGCCGATGGCGCCGATCTCGTCGTCGCGCTGCGGCAGCGACAGCCCCTGGAAATTGCCCGAAAGCACCTGCAGTAGAGCCTTGTGCGTACTGCCCAGCGGACGGATCACGGTATCGAAGATGCCGTAAGACAGCGCCAGGCCGGCGAACAGGGCCAGTCCAATTCCAACCAGTCCGTATTGCAGGGCTCTGATGTCGTCACGGGTAATCCCGGCCTGTTCGCTGTCTGCCGCAGTGATGCCGTCGCGGGTGTCCTGCAACAGCAGTTTCCACACCGGCGCGAAGCCGTTGCCGGCCAGCCCGGCCAGCGCCGCATGAGTTGCTGCCGGGTCCGGCGGGTTGCGCGCCAGTTCGGCGCTCAGTTGATCAGACAACGCAGTGGCGGCCGCGACCAGTTGCGCCGAGCCGGGATCATTGCCGATCATTTGCAGTCGCACATGCAGACTGCCGATGTCAGCGTGCAGGCGCGAGACGGAATCCGCGGGCCAGACTGCGTCTTTTGCGCCACCGGCGCGCAGGCCGAGATAGAGATCCTGTTGCAGCGTCGAGAGATCTTCGGTGACCGAAGAGATATTGGCGAAGCGCAGGGTGTAATCGCGGAAGCTTTCGTAGTTGTGTGCGACGAAAAACAGCCGTGCAGCGAGAAACACCGCGGCCAGCAGCAGCAGGCCATTCATCAGCATTACCATCAGGAACAGCTTGCCCCTGATGGTGAATTGTTCGCGGTTAAGAGCCATGCTTTCCGGGCGATAAACGCATTGACGACAGCATACAGGCTCCGCGGCTTGCACTGGTTTTGCGGTCACGCGCGGTGGGTTTTGCCCTGCGCCGCTCAAGCGGCATGACCGCCTGGCTGTTGCGCGCCACCGTTCATTCCGCCGCGGCTTGTGTGGTCGCCAGTGGCGTTGCATTGTGTGCGCGAGACAGGAGCAATCCTGTTTTCCCCAATGCGGTGTTCTCCCCTAAGGCATCGCAGATATTTCAGCCCGGCTTCTGGCCGGGCTTTTTTGTGGCTGGCGGATGCCGCGCGGTGCGTCCCGCTGTCAGCAGATGCACCCGCAATTTTGTTATAAATAATATAATAAACATAAATTAATTATATAATTTATAACATAAATATGGATCGAAACCATGACAGCGGGTGGCGTGACATATCTGCTATCCGTGCAGGATTCGGCTTTGCTTCAGCTCAGCAGGGGTCTTAGAAAGCGCCCGGTATGCGAGCGTTTCACCTTGGCGATGTCTTCCGGCGTGCCGGCCGCAATGATCTCGCCACCGCCACTGCCGCCTTCAGGGCCGAGGTCGATGATCCAGTCGGCGGTTTTGATCACATCCAGATTATGCTCGATGATGACCACGGTGTTGCCATGCTCGCGCAGGCGCACCAGCACCTTGAGCAACTGCGCGACATCATGGAAGTGCAGGCCGGTGGTGGGCTCGTCGAGGATGTACAGCGTCTGCCCGGTGTCTCTCCGGGAAAGCTCCTTGGCCAGCTTGATGCGCTGCGCCTCGCCGCCGGATAGCGTGGTCGCGTTCTGGCCCAGCGTGATGTACGACAGGCCGACATCCATCAGCGTCTCCAGCTTGCGCCGCAGCGCGGGCACCGCCTTGAAGAACTCGAGGCCGTCTTCAACCGTGAGGTCGAGCACCTGGTTGACGCTCTTGCCCTTGTACTTGATCTCCAGCGTCTCGCGGTTGTAGCGACGGCCCTTGCAGGTGTCGCAGGTGACGTAGACGTCCGGCAGGAAGTGCATCTCGACCTTGATCACGCCATCGCCTTCGCAGGTCTCGCAGCGGCCACCCTTGACGTTGAACGAGAAGCGCCCGGCGCCGTAGCCGCGCGCGCGCGATTCCGGCACGCCGGCGAACAGTTCGCGGATTGGTGTGAACAGGCCGGTGTAGGTCGCCGGGTTGGAGCGCGGCGTGCGGCCGATCGGCGACTGGTCGATGTCGATCACCTTGTCCAGATGCTCGATGCCGTCGATGGCATCGCAAAGCGCATGCTGGGTGCCGGCGCCATTGAGCGCACGCGCGGCGTAGCCGTACAGCGTGTCGTTGATCAGGGTGGATTTGCCCGAGCCGGAAACACCGGTGATGCAGGTGATGAGCCCGCAGGGAATCTCGGCGGTGACGTTCTTCAGGTTGTTGCCGCGGGCGCCGCGGATGATCACGTCCTTGCCCGGCTGGCGCGGTGTGCGCAGCCTGGGCACCTCGATTTGCGCTGCGCCGGAAAGATATTGTCCGGTGATGGAGTTTTTGGTTTGCTCAATCTGCCTGGGAGTGCCCTGCGCGACGATCTGTCCGCCGTGGACGCCGGCACCCGGGCCGATATCGACCACGTGGTCGGCGGCGCGGATCGCTTCCTCGTCGTGCTCAACCATGATCACGGTGTTGCCGAGGTCGCGCAGGCGCACCAGCGTCTGCAGCAGGCGCTCGTTGTCGCGCTGGTGCAGGCCGATGCTGGGTTCGTCCAGCACATACATCACGCCGACCAGCCCGGCGCCGATCTGCGACGCCAGGCGGATGCGCTGTGCCTCGCCGCCGGACAGCGTCTCGGCGGAGCGTGCCAGCGTCAGGTAATCGAGGCCGACATTGTTGAGAAAACCCAGGCGCGCGATGATTTCCTTGAGAATCTTGCCTGCGATTTCACCCTTGTTGCCGGGCAGTTTCATCTGCGCAAAAAATTCTTCCGACTCGCGCACCGACAACTGCGTCAGCGACGGCAAGTTGCGGTTGGCGACGAACACATGGCGCGCTGCGCGGTTGAGGCGCTGTCCCGCGCATTCCGGGCAGGGTTTGTCGGACAGGTATTTCGCCAGTTCCTCGCGTACTGCGTTGGACTCGGTCTCGCGGTAACGGCGTTCGAGGTTGGGCACGATGCCCTCGAAACGGTGCGTGCGCGACGACAGGTGGCCGCGCTCGTCTGGATACTCGAAGGCCAGTTTTTCCTCGCCGCTGCCTTGCAGCAGGATCTGTTGCGTGCGTGCCGGTAGTTCTTCGAAAGGTGTGTCCGGATCGAACTTGTAATGCTTCGCGAGCGAACTGACGAAATGCCAGTAGTAGGGATTGCGCTGATCCCAGCCGCGGATCGCGCCGGCGGCGAGCGACAGTTCGGGATGCGCGACCACCCGGTCCGGATCGAAAATCTGCAGGTTGCCGAGACCGTCGCACTTGGGACAGGCACCGGTCGGATTGTTGAACGAGAACAGGCGTGGTTCCAGGTCCTCCAGCGCATAGCCGCAGTGCGAGCAGGACATGCGCGAGGAAAAGGTCAGTGCCCCCTCTCCCTGCTCGCTGCGCTCGCCATCCCTCTCCCGCGATGGGAGAGGGATTTTTGTCGCCCCTCCCCCCTTGCGGGGGAGGGGTTGGGGAGAGGGGGCGCCATGCGGCGCCACCAGCGCCAGCCCGTCGGCGAGGCGCAG